>JBOGDX010000335.1:0-4214 GCA_050743225.1 Actinomycetes bacterium
CCCCTGGTCAGCCCCTGGCGACCCCGACGCTGACCGCTGTGCCGTTGGTGAGCACGTCGAAGACCGCGGAGCGCGACCGGGACTGCCCGACGAGGGCCGCCAGCTTCTCCGCCTCTGCGTCTCCGTCCACGGAGAACACCACGCGGATGGCCTCGAACCCGTTGCGGACGGAGTCGTCGATGCCGAGGATGCCGCGCAGGTCGATGTCGCCCTCGACGGTGCACCGGACGCCACGCAGCTCGATGCCCCGAGCTGCGGCGATGTTGCCCAGACCCGCCATCAGGCACGAGCCCAGCGCGTTGAGCAGCAGCTCAGCCGGCGTAGGTCGTGCCGGAAACGCTGGCCGAGGCGATCCAGCAGCGGTTCGAAACCCTGTCGGTGGCAGCCCAGGACAGCGCGGTCGCCGCGGCCGTCGTAGGCCGGAGCTTCGACATCGACCTCCTGGCGGCGGTCGCGAGCTGCTCGGAGGAGGACGCGGCCATCACCCTCGACGAGCTGGTCGACAGGCATTTCGTCCACGAAGAGTCCAGGGCGTGGTTCGGGTTCAGGCACGCCCTGATCCGTGACGCGATCGAGGCCAACGCGCCGCTCGCCAGACGCCGTGCCTTGCATGCGCAGGTCGCCGAGGTGGCCCGGCATCGTCTCGAGCTCGGCGGCGACGCCTACCGATCGGCTCACCACGAGGCTGCCGGGCAGCTCAGCGATGCCTCAGATGCTGCAGCGGCCGCCGCGGAGCGCGCCTGCGCGCTGTCGGCACACCGGGAGGCGCTCGATCTGCTGCACCGTGCGGTGCGGTGCCTTCGGTCGGGCGACCGGCGCCGTGTCGAGCTGGTCACTCGCCGTGCCACCGAGGCTGCGGCCACCGACGACAACGCGCAGGCGGCCCGGGACTACCAGGTGGCGCGGGACGTGCTCGTCGAGGACGGCGACCTGGTGGCCGCTGCCGCGCTCATCCCCGGGCTGGTTGCGGCCCGGCATTTGCTCGGGGACCCGCTGCCGGCGCGAATCGCCCTGGTGGAGCAGGGACTCCAGGAGATCGACCGGTCGGCCGAGGGGGAGCAGCGGCAGCCCGTCAGGGCTGGTCTGCTGGCGGCGAGAGCCGCGGCCTACCTGGTTGACGACCGTCTCGACGACGCCATCCGGGCGGGCGAGGAGGCTCTGGCGGCGGCCGGGGGCCAGGACGAGCCGACCCGGCTGAACACGGCCGCCACCCTGGGGTCAGTGCTGGTTTTCGTCGGGCGGATGGAGGAGGGCTGGAGCCAGCTCGAGCGGGCCACCCGCAGAGCCAGGGAGCTCGGCCTGGAGTCGGAGGCCGCACGTGGCTACCGCATGATCGGGTCCTCTGCTCCCACGCTCGTGGAGTACGACCGCGCCGAGCACTGGCTACGCGAGGGAATCGAGTACGCCGCCCGGACCGAGCAGTGGAACCACCGCCACTACATGGCCAGCCACCAGACCCACGCCTGGTGGTGCCAGGGCCGATGGGACGAGGCCGACCTGTCGGCGCAGCAAGCGCTCACCGAGGCTGAGGGCGGCATCACCACACGGATCACCGCCCTGCACGTCGTGGGCTTCGTCGCCATGGGCCGAGGTCATCTCGAGCTGGCCGCGGGGACCCTGGACGAGGCACGGGCCCTCGGGGAGGAGATGGGTGAGCTGCAGCGTTTCTCGCCTGCCCTGTGGGGCCTGGCCGAGTGCGCTGAGCTACGGCAGGACCACGCCGCCGCGGTCGCCTTGACCGAGGCAGGGTACGACGCGTCGCACCAAGTCGCCGACGCATCCAACCTCTTCCCGTTCCTCGTCACCGGGACAAGGGCGCGTCTGGCGCAACAGGACTCCACCGGGGCGCAGGAATGGGCGGACAGAGTCAGTGATGACCTGCTCGCGCGCGGTATCCCCGGCACCCTTCCTGCCATTGATCACGCCGCGGGCCTGCTCCAGCTGGCCGCCGGCCGCACTGGCAAGGCGCGCGAGCTGCTCGGTGCTGCCCACGCCGCCTGATCGGCCCGGCGCCGGTGGTGGGACGCCCAGTGGTGCGCACTGGACCTGGCCCGCTGCGCGGTCGCGTCCAACCGGCGAACCGAGGCCGTCACCCTCGTGGAGGACGTACGCGCGGCCGCGTCCGCGGTGGCGTCCACGCCACTGCTGGCAGCGTCCGCCGAGATCGGCGGACGCCTCGACAAGCATGACGCCCCACAGCCCTGGTCGCCGCTGACGCTGCGCGAGTTCGAGGTCGCCCGGCTCGTAGCACGCGGGCTCACCAACCGCGAGATCGCCGAGGAGCTTCGCATCACCGCACGAACAGCTGGGTCACACCTGGAGCACATCCGCGCCAAGCTCGGCGCCGGCCGGCGGTCGGAGATCGCGGCCTGGGTGACGTCGATCGATGGCGCGAGGGAGATCGGCGTCCGGCCGCCCGGATGAGGTCACCCCGCTGGCGGAATGACGTCGGCTAGCCCGAAAACGTGGTCAGGACAGCCGCGGGGACGGGGTACGCCCGCACCCGCTGCGGGTGGTCCCCGACCGGGACGCGCGCCACCTCGCGCGGCCGGTCGAACGACACGATCGAGACGTCGTCGCTGTCGCTGTTGGACAGGAAGCAGTGCCGCCCGTCCGGCGTCGCCGCCGCCCAGTAGGGCTTGTCGCCCACCGGCACGATCGCGTCGGTCGTCAGAGCGGGCAGGGAGACGATGGCCGCGTAGTCGGAGACGGTCCCGGCGTCGCACAGCTTGGTCGAGTCTGCACCGAGGGCCAGACCGTGGTGGGCGGAGTCCAGCGGGTAGTCCTCACGTTCCATCTGCTTCGCCTCCTCGCTCAGCGGGAGGTGCACCTCACGGGTGATCCGTTCCTCAGCCAGGTCGAACTCGACGAAGCCGTGGCGGAACGACAGCTGGACGTACATCGTGGTGTTGTCCGGCATGATCACGAACGGGCGGATCCCGACCCCGAAGTCGACCGTCTTCACGACCTGCTTCGTGGTGGCGTCGGCCACCGTGAGCCAGCGGTTTCCCTTGCCGGCGTCAAGCAGGGGGTCGTCGGGTGCTATCACCCGGCCGATGGAGCCGTTGAGGATGAGGCTGCCGTCCGGCGAGTACTGGTTCTCGTGCGGAAAGTCCCCGGTCGGGAAGGTCGCCACGAGGGAGCCGTCGGCCGTGTCGAGCACGTCCACCACGTTGGCGGTGGTGGCAGACACGAGCAGCTCGCCCCCGTCGCGCGAGAGCGCCATGTGGTCGGAGCGGTAGCCGTCGACCTCGGTGTGCCATATCTGCTCGCCGGTGGCGACGTCGAATGCCGCGGCGTCCCCGAGGCTGGGGCGCGAGACGTACACGGTGCGGCCGTCCGGCGACACCGCGATGTCGTCGACCAGCTGGTCGTGTCCCTCGCCCGCGGTCTCCCGGATCGCGAGGAACGCCGCAAACTCGTCTGGCGTCATCTCTGCCTTGCGCTCGTCGAGGTCAGGCACGACGTCGATCCGTTGGTACCGCGCGAATGTCCGGGCATCGAGCAGGTCGAGGGTTCCGTCCCAGTTGTTGCCGACGAACATCACGTCACGCACGCTCACCTGCCCCGCGGGCATCCGCCGGGTGACGGCCGCCGTCGGCGTGGCAACGGCGAGCCCGGCCAGCAGGGCCGCGAGGGTGACAGCCGTCGCCGCACTCCGGTGTGCACGTGCAGAACGCATGACAGCCCCTTCGTCGACGCCCCCGTCAACGGTCGTCCAACGAGGCCTGCCAACGGCGGGTTACGCAGCTCCGGGGCTGCCTGGACCCGGGTCTCGGCGTTGTTGCCTTGCCAAACGTTACTGGCGGGTAGCATCATCGTTGTTACTGACGGGTAGCAAGCCGCCCCACGGTTCCGCCGCACGGAAGGACACCGCCCTGATGGGCCACTACAAGAGCAATCTGCGCGACATCGAGTTCAACCTCTTCGAGGTCCTTGGCCGTCAGGACGTGCTGGGCGCCGGGCCGTACGCGGAGATCGACGAGGAGACCGCGCGCAGC
The DNA here is from genome assembly GCA_050743225.1 of Actinomycetes bacterium. GTDB lineage: Bacteria > Actinomycetota > Actinomycetes > JACCUZ01 > JACCUZ01 > JBOGDX01. Next base: position 4,002 of record JBOGDX010000335.1, read on the forward strand.
ATCCTCGCGGAGGTCGAGCGCCTGGCCACGAACGAGCTGGCCGCGTCGTTGCTGGACTCCGACCGCAACCCTCCGGTCTACGACCCGGCCACCCAGTCGGTGACCATGCCGGAGTCCTTCGCCAAGTCCTTCCAGGCCTACATGGACGCCGAGTGGTGGCGCCTGGACCTGCCCGAGGAGCTGGGCGGCACGGTCTGCCCGCCGAGCCTGCGC
>JBOGDX010000336.1:0-4200 GCA_050743225.1 Actinomycetes bacterium
GTCCTCGGCCGCAGGAGTGCCGGTCATCGGCCGCGCGGTCGAGGAGTCGTGGCGGATGCGGGCCTCGGGTGCGCTCGGCTGGCCGCCGACGCGTTGGGTGCGCCGCTTGCGTCCCGACCCGTTGCGTCGCCTGCATCTGCGGTCGGGGGACCGGCGGGAGCTGCGGCACATGGTGCGGTCCTCGGTGCCGGAGCCGTCGCCGGTCCAGCGGGCACAGGTGGACACTGCCTTGCGCCAGGTGTGCGACCGCGCGGGCGAAGGACTGCCTGATGGGTGGCGCCGCGCGGTACGCCAGGCGGCGGAGGGTCGGTCCCAGGACGTCAGGGACGCCCTCGACCAGGCGGTCGTGTCGACCGACCTCGGGGTCGATCGGGTGCCGCTGTGGTGGAGGGTGGCAGGGGCGCTGCAGTGGCTGCTGGCCGCGGGAGCCGTTGTCGGCGCCGGCTGGTTGCTGGTGCTCGGCTTCGGCACCTACCTGCGGCTGCCGGACCCGCCGACCCCGACCGTGTACGGAGTCGCTGTGCCGACCTTGCTGCTTGTCGGCGGTGTGCTGCTCGGCCTGCTGTTGGCCTTGGTCGGCCGGCTGGTCGCGAGCGCGGGCGCGGTCGCCCGGCGGCGCCGGGCCGAGTCGCGGATGCGGTCAGCCATCGAGCGGGTCGCGACGACCTTGATGCTCGCTCCTATCGAGGAGGAGCTGGACCGCCACCACACGGCCCGGGTGTCCCTGGACCGCGCGCGCACCGGCTGACACCGACCGCCCCCGTCGTCCACAGCTCGAAGCTCGATCTCGTCCGTCCCCAGATCGTCATCGGCCACTGTCGCTGCCTGTCCGCAGGCTCGATGGTCGTCGGCACGGACGGCGACTCGCCGAACCCGACCGCGGACATCGCGGGACAGCACGAACGGACATGGGAGGCGTGAGTGAACGAGACAGTCATCACGGTGATGGGCAACGTGGCAACGGAACCGGAGCTGCGGATCACGTCAGGCGGAGTCCGCGTGGTCGGCTTCCGAATGGCCTCGACCGAGCGGCGGTACGACAAGGCGCTCAACGGCTGGCGGGACGGGGACACGATCTTCTACTCGGTGAGCTGTTGGCGGAACACCGGCGACAACGCGCTCGAGTCCGTGGTCGTCGGGCAGCCGCTGATCGTGCACGGCAAGCTGCGGAACAACGCCTATGAGAAGGACGGTCAGGCCAGGACCTCCCTCGAGATCGAGGCCTACTCACTCGGGCACGACATCTCGAAGGGTGTGAGCAGCTTCACCAGGGCGACGGTCACCGCACGCCGCGAGGCGGACCATGTCAACCCCACGACGGTTGTCGCGGCTGCGCCGGAGCCCGACGACGAGCTGTCGCCGAACGCCGCGTGAGAGCTCGCGCCCGGGCCGGAGGGCAACCCTCCCCCCGGGTCACCCGGCCCGGGCGCGACCCATTTCGCCGTGGTCAAGGGTGCCTCGCCACGCCATTAGGCTTGCGGACATGGCGGAGTTCATCTACACGATGCGCAAGGCGCGCAAGGCCCACGGCGACAAGGTGATCCTCGACGACGTGACGTTGGCGATGTACCCCGGCGCGAAGATCGGCGTCGTCGGCCCCAATGGCGCGGGCAAGTCCACGGTGCTCAAGATCATGGCCGGGCTGGACCATCCCTCCAACGGTGACGCGTTCCTGTCGCCCGGCTACTCCGTCGGCATCCTCGAGCAGGAGCCGCAGCTCGACGAGGGCAAGGACGTCCTCGGCAACGTGCAGGAGGGCATGGGCGCGATCAAGGCCAAGGTCGACCGCTTCAACGAGATCGCCGAGCAGATGGCGACCGACTACAGCGACGAGCTCATGACCGAGATGGGCAAGCTGCAGGAGGAGATCGACCACGCGGACGCGTGGGACCTCGACTCTCAGCTCGAGCAGGCCATGGACGCGCTCCGCTGCCCGCCGCCGGACGCCGACGTGTCCGTGCTCTCCGGCGGAGAGCGTCGTCGTGTCGCGCTGTGCAAGCTGCTGCTCAGCCAGCCCGACCTGCTCCTGCTCGACGAGCCCACCAACCACCTCGACGCCGAGAGCGTGCAGTGGCTCGAGAGCCACCTCGAGAAGTACGCCGGCACTGTCGTCGCTGTCACGCACGACCGCTACTTCCTCGACAACGTGGCGCAGTGGATCCTCGAGCTCGACCGCGGGCGGGCCTACCCCTACGAGGGCAACTACTCGACCTACCTCGAGACCAAGCAGGCCAGGCTCAAGATCGAGGGCCAGAAGGACGCCAAGCGGGCCAAGCGGCTCAAGGACGAGCTCGACTGGGTGCGGTCCAACGCGAAGGGCCGGCAGGCGAAGAGCAAGGCGCGTCTCGAGCGGTACGAGGAGATGGCCGCCGAGGCCGAGAAGACCCGCAAGCTGGACTTCGAGGAGATCCAGATCCCGCCGGGGCCGCGGCTGGGCAGCGTCGTCGTCGAGGCCGAGAAGCTCTCCAAGGGGTTCGGCGACCGGCTGCTGATCGACGAGCTCTCCTTCTCGTTGCCGCGAAACGGCATCGTCGGCGTCATCGGCCCCAACGGCGCGGGGAAGACGACGCTGTTCAAGATGATCCTCGGCGAGGAGCCGGTCGACTCGGGCAGCCTCCGGGTGGGGGAGACCGTCAAGATCGCCTACGTCGACCAGAGCCGTGGCGGCATCGAGGCCAAGAAGTCGCTCTGGGAGGTCGTGTCCGACGGGCTCGACCACATCAAGGTGGGCAATGTCGAGATGCCCTCTCGCGCGTACGTCTCGGCGTTCGGGTTCAAGGGCCCGGACCAGCAGAAGCCGGCCGGCGTGCTCTCCGGCGGTGAACGCAACCGCCTCAACCTTGCCCTGACGCTGAAGATCGGCGGCAACCTGCTGCTGCTCGACGAGCCGACCAACGACCTCGACGTCGACACGCTGTCGTCGCTGGAGAACGCGCTGCTGGACTTCCCTGGCTGCGCGGTCGTGGTGTCCCACGACCGGTGGTTCCTCGACCGGGTGGCGACGCACATCCTGGCCTACGAGGGCGACTCGCAGTGGTTCTGGTTCGAGGGCAACTTCGAGTCGTACGAGAAGAACAAGGTCGAGCGACTGGGGCCCGATGCCACCCGGCCGCACCGGGCGACCTACCGCAAGCTCACCCGCGGCTGAGGCTCCCCGGATGAGGCATCGCTACCGGTGCTCCATGCGCTGGTCCGACATGGACGCGTACGGGCACGTCAATAACGTCGTCTACCTCACCTACCTCGAGGAGGCGAGGGTCGACATGCTGTTCGCGCTCGGGTCGGAGTACGGCGGCAAGGCGCTGTCCCAGGGCGTGCTCGTCGCGCACCACGAGATCGACTACAAGAAGCCACTGGTCTACCACCCGCGAGGTGTGGACATCGAGATGTGGGTCGGCTCGGTGAAGGGCGCCTCGTTCGAGATCCGGTACGAGGTCAGGGACGAGTCGACCCTGTTCGCCACGGCAGCCTCTGTCCTCGTCCCGTACGACCTGGACGACGCCCGGCCGCGCCGCGTCAGCCCGCAGGAGCGAGCGTTCCTCGAGCAGTACCTGGAGCCCGCCTGACGTGCTCACGCTCCGAGTCGTCAATGCGCCCAGGGTGCTGGCAGCCGCGCTCGCGTTGTGCGCCCTGCTCGTCATCGTCGCGGTCCTTGCGCGCGACCCGCTGCCGGGCGAGTCGGCGGTGCTGCGCTGGGTGCACGCCGAGGCGGGAAGTACGCCGGCCCGGCTCTGGCAGACCGTCTCGGACGCGACCGACCTGCTGCCCCTGCTGGTGGTCGCGGCCGTCGGGGTCGCCGTGCTGCTCGTGGTCCGGCGACCGCGGTCTGCGGCGCTGGTCGTGTCCGCGGTGGCAGTGCCCTGGACCCTGAACCCCCTGCTCAAGGAGGTGTTCGGCCGCGATCGTCCCGACCTGTGGCCGCTGGGCGACGTGTCCCAGCACTCCTTCCCGGCCGGTCACGCGGCCAACACCGCCGCGCTGCTGGCCGCAGTGGTTGCCGTCCTGCTGCCGAGGACCACCGGGCGCGGCCGGCTGGCCCCGGTGGTCCTCGCGTCAGCCGTCCTCCTGCTGGCCGGCGCCGCCCAGCTGGCGCTCGGCCGCCACTACCCGAGCGACGTCCTCGCCGGCTGGCTGTGGGCGGGCGCCTGGGTGGCCTTCGTCGTGTCCCTGCTGCCCGTCCGGAGTGAGGCTGCCGTCAGC
>JBOGDX010000337.1:0-4196 GCA_050743225.1 Actinomycetes bacterium
CCCGGAGGGGCCGTCGCCAGCAGCCCGGCGACGCGCTCGCCGTCACCGAGGGCTGCGGCGATGGCTTCAGCAGTGCGCACCGGGTCGCCGCTGTCCGGCAGGCCGAGATCCCCGGCCAGGCGGGCCAGCCGGCGGGGACCGTAGGAGTGCAGCGCACGCTCGGCGGCGGGGCCGAGCCCGGCGGGTTCCCCGACGACATCGAGGACGGTACGCGGGACGAGCAGGCCACCCTGGTGGTCCCGGTAGACGAGGGCCTGGCCGAGCAGCACCACCAGTGCGGTCGCCGGGTCGGCCCCGAGCGCCCGTCGTACGGCCTTCTCGTCGCTCGGCTCGGGCAGCGCGCAAACGGTCTCCAGCACCTGCAGGGTGAATCGGTCGAGGTGGTCCAGCGCCCGCTGCACCGACGGCCGGGTGGTGGCGCGCGCCGCCAGCGATGCGATGTCAGAGGGCACCGGTGACAGGAGGTCCGGCCGCGCGCGCAGCAGCGCCGTCAGCGCGTCGTCGTCGCGCCGACGTAGGTCCTCCGCCAGGGTGGCGAGGCTGCGGCTCGGCCGGGACGTGGACATCCGCACCACGGTACGCCGATGCGGTTGCTGCCCAGGCCGTCGTTTAATCTGCCGTGGCACAAGGAAGTCAGAGGAGTGACGTGAGCAGCGACCGCCCGATCTTCGTCGTGGGGTGTCCCCGGTCAGGGACGACCATGTTGTCGCTGATGATCCACGCGCACCCCCGTCTTGCGATGCCGCCGGAGTCGCGGTTCCTCCTCAAGACCTGGCGCAAGCGGGCGGCCTACGGCGACCTGTCGACCGATGAGCAGCGCATGAAGCTGGCCAAGGCCTGCGTGCGCACCGGGTCGAAGGTCCGAGACCTCGGTCTGGACCCGGAGGAGACGCTGGAAAAGATCCTCGCCGGCCCCCCCACGATGGGGTCCGCGTTCGGGATCATCTTCCGGGAGTTCGCGCTGAAGCACGGCAAGGAGCGGTGGGGCGACAAGCGTCCGGCCTACTACCAGGAGGTCGATGTCCTCCTCCGGCTGTTCCCCGACGCGCAGATCGTCCACATCGTGCGAGACGGCCGGGCCAACGTCGCGTCGCTGAAGAAGATGCCCTGGTGGCCGTACGACAGCATCGGGTCGATGGCCGCGTGGTCGCAGGCCGAGTACTGCGCGCGCCGCAACCAGCGCCGGCTCCCCGAGGACACGTTCCACCTGGTTCGCTACGAGTCGCTGGTCGCCGACCCCAAGGCGGTCCTCGGCGACCTGTGCGACTTCCTCGAGGAGGACTTCCACGAGGCGATGCTCGAGCCGAGCGAGGTGCGCGCCGTGGTGCCCGAGAAGAAGGTCTGGCACGGGAACCTCGCACAGTCGGTCAACACCGACCAGGTGGAGTCCTGGCGCAAGGGCCTGGAGCCCTGGGAGCTCGGGCTGATGGAGAGGGTGCTGCGGCGGAAGCTGCTGCGCTACGAATACGAGATCTCCGGGGCCGGCGAACGCCCGTCGCCCAAGCTGGTCGCGAAGTACGCCAGGGACTCGTTCGAACGTCGCAGCGCGATGCGCAAGCGCTGGGCCGAGGAGCGCCGGGAGGCCGAGACGACGACCTACCCGGTTGCCGCCCGGCTCACCACGCGCCAGCTCGAGCTGGCCGCGACCGCGTCATAGCCCGCGGGCCAAGATCGTTCGAGCCAGTTCCGCCGCCTCCCGATGAGTCTTCGCGGCGGAAGCGGTGCACGGGATCTTGCTGTGAGGAGGCAGGAGCCTTGCGTGTCTTGTCACCCGCCACTACCTTGTGCCGCATGGAACCCGGCGGCGCACGGAACACGCTGTCTCAGCTGCGCCGGGGCACGATCGAGTTCTGCGTGCTCGCGGTCCTTGCTGACGGGGACGAGTACGCGTTCGAGCTGGTCCGCCGGCTCTCGGCGGTCGATGGGCTGGTGACGAGCGAGGGGACGATCTACCCGCTCCTCGCGAGGCTTCGCCGCGACGGGCAGGTGACCACGACATGGCGGGAGTCCGACGCCGGCCCGCCCCGCAAGTACTACCGGCTCACGCCCCGGGGGCGGCGGTCACTCGTCGGCTTCACAGATGAGTGGGTCAGGTTCCGCAGCGCAGTCGACGAGCTGCTGCTCGCAACGGAGAGGGAGGGCGACGGTGAAGACGGTGGATAGTGACCGGTTGGTGGCCGACTACCTCGAGCGGCTTCGCACCGTCGCCGGGCAGTTGCCCAGCGCACGCCGCGAGGAGCTGGTGGCGGAGGTGAAGGCGCACATCAGCGAGGCGTTGGCGACTCCCGGCGCACACGACGAGCCGGCGACGCGCAACGTCCTCGAACGACTCGGGCCACCCGAGGAGATCGTGCGCGCCGAGGCCGATGCCTCAGGTCAGCCGTCGGTGCCGGCGACATGGGGCACCGTGGAGATCGCTGCGGTCGGCTTCGTCAGCGTCGGGGCGCTCGTCCTCCCCGTGGTCGGCCCGCTCGTCGGCGTCGTCCTCATTTGGATGTCTGATAGCTGGACGACCCGGCAGAAGGAGATCGGCAGCGGGCTTGCGCTCGCGCCGGTCCTGCTGGTCCTGCTCGTGCTCCTCGCGACCGCGTTCTGACCCGGAGGTCATCGTGTTCGGCCCTGTCGAGATGTTCGTGATCCTGCTCTCGGTGCTTTCGGGCGTCGCGGCAGCCGTTTACTTGGCCCGCGCCCTGCAGCGCAACGTGCGACGCTGAGGCTTGCCTGCGCGTCAACCGGGTAGGCGTCGGGCAACCGGAGGAGGTTGCCATGGACGCCGTCAGCGTCATCGTCCTGATCGCGCTCGCGCTGGTCGCCCTGCTGGCAGCAGGTCTGATCCTGGGCGCGCGTCGCAAGCGTGCGAGCGAGAGTCTGAAGGAACGATTCGGTCCCGAGTACGACCGGGCGGTCGACGAGCACGGCGGGCAGCGGGCCGCCGAGAAGCGACTCGGCGACGTCGCCGACCGTCGAGACAAGCTCGACATCCGGGCTTTGCAGCCCGCCGAGCGGGAGCGCTACACCCAGCAGTGGACCGGCGTACAGGCGGCCTTCGTCGACGACCCCCGGGCGGCGACCCGGGACGCCGACCGGGTCGTCGGCGCGGTCATGCGCGAGCGCGGCTACCCCGTCGACGACTTCGAGACGAAGGCCGACATGATGGCGGCCGGCCACCCTGAGGTCACCGAGCACTACCGCGCCGCGCACGCCGTCGGAACGCGTGGCGACACCGCCTCCACCGAAGAGCTACGGCAGGCGTTCGTCCACTACCGCGCGCTCTTCGACGAGCTGCTCACCGACCGGGACGTGGACATACGGCCGGGGGAGCGCGCGGAGCGGACCCCGCCCGCATAGCGCGCACCTCGTAGCCTGGGGGGGTGCGCCCACTCGTCGTCGGGTTCGACCTCGACATGACCCTCATCGACACCCGGCCAGGCATCGCCGCGGTGTGGGACGCCCTGTCCGAGGAAACCGGGGTGTACGTCGACACGGCTGCCGCGGTCGGACGCCTCGGCCCGCCGCTCGACGAGGAGCTCGCCCTGTGGTTCCCCGCCGCGCTCGTGCCGGCGATGGGCGACCGGTTCCGCGAGCTGTACCCCGGCCTGGCCGTCGAGCCCACGGGCCTGCTCCCCGGGGCACGGGTCGCGGTCGACGCCGTCCGCCGACACGGCGGGCGGGTCGTGGTGGTGACGGCGAAATACGAGCCCAACGCCCGGCTGCACCTCGAGCACCTCGGCCTCGACGTCGACGAAGTCATCGGCTGGCGGTGGGGACCGGCCAAGGGCGAGGCACTGCGCGAGCACGGCGCGACCGTCTACGTCGGTGACCATGTCGCCGACGTCGTCGGCGCCCGGGTGGCTGGTGCGGTCAGCGTCGGTGTTCCCTCGGGTCCGGTCTCCCCGGCCGAGCTTCGCGACGCCGGCGCCGACGTCGTCCTCGACGACCTCCGTGGGTTCCCGGCCTGGCTGGACGGCCACGTGCTGGACGCCCGGCTGGTCGATCTCGACCGGCGCCTGCGCGAGCTGGGCTCGGTCCTCGTCGCGTTCTCGGGAGGCGCCGACTCGGCGTTCCTCCTCGCGGCGGCCGTCCGCTCGCTCGGCCCGGACCGCGTCGTTGCAGCCACAGCGGTGAGCGGGAGCTTGCCGGGCGCGGAGCTCGAAGGCGCGCGCGCGTTCGCGGCGAGCCTCGGCGTGCGGCACCTC
>JBOGDX010000338.1:0-4187 GCA_050743225.1 Actinomycetes bacterium
CGCCAGGACGACCGGCCGCCGGGCGCCGGCGAGCAGTCTCGCCGCCTCGTCCAGCAGCTCGGTGCGCGGCTGCGGCATCCGGGGCGCGGCGGCCAGGTGGGTGACGGCCGGGACCCCGGCCGGGCCGAGCAACACGTCCTGAGGGACCTCGACCCAGGTGGGGCCGTACGGCGGGGTCAGAGCTGTCTCCCACGCCTCGGCGAGGGCGCTCGGCAGCTGTCCGGGCTGGGTCACGACGGTCGCGGACTTCACCACGTCGCGCACGCTCGCGCGCTGGTCGCGCAGCTCGTGCAGGTATCCCTTGCGCAGGCCGCCAAGGCCGGCTCGCGGGACCTGGCTGCTGACGGTGACGACCGGCACCGAAGAGGCCGCCGCCTCCTGCAGTGCGGCCAGACTGATCAGCGCGCCGGGACCGGTCGAGACGAGCAGCGTTGCAGGGTCCCCAGTGGTGCGGGCGTAGCCGTCGGCGGCGAACGCGGCCGAGAGTTCTGTGCGCAGACCGATGTAGCGCAGGGCGGAGCGCGACAGCGCGGAGAACGTACCCAGCGCGTGCTGGCCGGGAACGCCGAAGACGGTCCGGGCGCCGAGCGCGGCCAGCGACTCGACCACCAGATCGCCGCCGGTGCGCGGCGCGCCGCTCACGACGGTGTCCGCGGGGTGAGCGCCATCATCGACACCAGCTCGTAGGCGACGTGTGAGGCGGCGACGGTGGTCATCTCGGCGTGGTCGAAGGGCGGGGCGACCTCGACGACGTCGGCGCCGACCAGACGGCAGGTCGCGAGGCCGCGCAGGATCGCGAGCAGCTCGCGGCTGGTCATGCCGCCGGCCTCGGGCGTGCCGGTGCCGGGCGCATGCGCTGGGTCGAGCACGTCGATGTCGACGGAGATGTAGAGCGGCCGATCGCCGATCCGTGCCATGAGCCCGGCGACAACCTCGGCGACGCCCTGGTTCATCACGTCCATCGACGTGACGATCCCGAAGCCCATGTGGGCGTCGTCGACCAGGTCGCCGGGGCCGTAGAGCGGGCCGCGGGTCCCGACGTGGCTGAGCGCGTCGGTGTCGAGTAGGCCCTCCTCGTGGGCGCGCCGGAACGGCGTCCCGTGGGTGTAGCGCGCGCCGAAGTAGGTGTCCCAGGTGTCGAGGTGGGCGTCGAAGTGCAGCAGCGCGACCGGTCCGTACCGGCCGACGACAGAGCGGAGCAGTGGCAGCGCGATGGTGTGGTCGCCGCCGATCGTGACCAGGCGAGCACCGCCGGACTGCAGCTCCGCGGCGCCGGCCTCGATCGCGGTCACCGCCTCGAGGATGTCGAAGGGGTTGGCGGTGATGTCGCCTGCGTCGGCGACCTGCTGGGCGGCGAACGGCTCGACGTTGAGACCGGGGTGGTAGGGCCGCAGCAGCCGGCTCGCCTCCCGGACGGCCGCCGGGCCGAACCGCGCACCCGGCCGGTAGGAGACGCCCGCGTCGAAGGGCACCCCGACGACGACGACGTCGGCCGAACCGACGTCCTGCAGGCGCGGGAGCTTGGCGAAGGTCGCCGGGCCTGCGAACCGGGGCACCAGGGCGGCGTCGACGGGTCCGACCGGGCCGGGTCGGGCAGCGGTCTCGGTCACGGGCTCTCCTGGGCTGTGTGGGCGACGATCTCGATGGGCGTGCCGGGTGCCAGGGCGGGGGCGAAGACCCACAGCACCCGAGTCGTGGACCCCTCTGCGGTGCTGCGGAAGCAGTGCTCGTTGCGAGGCGGGAAGGTGAAGGCGTCGCCCGTCTCGAGGACGACCGTGTGGTCGCGCAGCGTGACCTCCAGGCGGCCCTCGACGACGTAAACGAACTCGACGTCGGCGGGCAAGGCGTAGAGCTCGTCCCCGCTGCCGCCGCCCGGCTCGATCTCGCTGAAGATGGCCTGGACGCGGCGCTCACCTTCGGGTGTGAGGAGGAACTCGGACATCCCGACGCCCCCGAAGTTGATCGGCGGGTAGGCGCCCTGGCGGACGACCTCGCCGGGGGACGAGTGGAACAGGCTGCCGACCTGGATGCCCAGGGCCTGGCAGAGCCGCATCAAGGAGGCGACCGAGGCGGTGGCTTGGTCGCGCTCGAGCTTGGAGACGAACCCCTTCGTCAGGCCACTCTCCAGCGCGATCTCGGCCAGCGTCTTGCGCCCGGCGAGTCGCGCGGCCTTGAGCTGGGCGCCGATCCGGGGCTCGTCGACCTCCACCCCGGACCCGTCGACCGTCCCACCCCCGGACCTGGGCGCCGATCCAGGTTGACGCGTCATCCGTGGCTCCCTCCACCGCGATCTGCCGGGAGGCAGGTCGTCACGGACATGAAACACCATGTCACAGACAGGAAACAAGGGTTGACAAGGAGAAAACTTCCGGTGATTCTGGCGTGACGCAGGCCACAGCCCCGGCGGTTTCCCCGCCCGTGAGGAGCGCGACATGACCAGCACATCGAGTGTTCGACGGACCCGACGCCCCCGAGCCGGCCGCGCGGCTCTCGTCCCGGCTGTCCTCGCCGTCGCGATGCTGATCGTCGGCTGCGGCAGCGGCGACACTGACACCGCGGACTCCGGCGACGCGACCAAGAGCGGCGTCCCGACGCAGGAGAAGAACGTCTCGCTGCACGACCAGTTGCCCGAGGACATCAAGTCGGCCGGCTCGGTGCACATCGGCACCGAGGCGCTCTACCCGCCCTTCGAGTCCTTCGCCGAGGACAACAAGACCGTCGTCGGCCTGGACCCGGATCTGGCCAACGCACTCGGTCAGGTGCTCGGCGTCGAGGTGAAGATGACCCACACCGCGTTCGACGGGCTGCTCACGGCGCTCGACGGCGGCCGGTTCGACATGGTCATGGCCGCGATCACCGACACGAAAGAGCGGCAGGCGCAGTACGACTTCGTCGACTACTTCACCACCGGCCAGGCCATCGTGGTGAAGAAGGGGAACCCCGGGAAGATCTCGGGCATCGAGGACCTCTGCGGCAAGAACGTGTCGGTGCTGGTGGCTTCGACCCAGGAGAAGTTGCTCGGCGAGTTCAACACGGACGAGTGCGCCTCGGACAAGATCAAGGTGACCGCGCTGCCCAACGACAAGGATGCGCTGCTGCAGGTGCAGTCCGGACGCGCGGACGCCTCCTTCACCCAAGACGCCGTCGGCCGTTACAACTCACGCACCATCGGCGGGGGCAACCAGTTCGAGGTGGCGAACTCCGAGCCGGTGCTGCCCGTGCCCGTGGGCGCCGTGTTCACCAAGGAGGACACGGAGCTGCGTGACGCCGTCAAGGCGGCCCTCGAGGAGCTCATCGCCAACGGGACCTACGACGAGATCCTCGCGAAGAACGATCTCTCCGGCGGCGCCAACAAGGACGCTGCCATCAACGGCGGAACCTCCTGACGGGAGCTGTCATGTCGTCGAACGTTGACACAGCGGGTGCCCCGGCCGACGCGGGCGGCCGTCAGCGGGAGGCGGTCAAGGCCATCCCGGTGCGCCACTGGGGCCAGTGGGTCTCCGCGGTGGTCGTCCTCGTGGTCGTCGCGGCGCTCGTGTGGTCCGTCGCCGTCAACGACAACCTGCGCTGGTCGGTCGTGGGGGACAACCTCACCGAGCGTTCGGTGCTGCGCGGCCTGTGGGTGACGATCCAGCTCACCGTGCTGTCCATGGTCCTGGGCATCGTGCTCGGGATCGTGGTCGCGGTCATGCGGCTCTCGGACAACAAGGTCCTGGGCACGGTGAGCTGGTTCTACATCTGGCTCTTCCGCGGGACGCCCGTCCTGGTTCAGCTGCTCGTCTGGTTCAACCTCGCGCTGTTCTTCCCCACGATCGGCTTCGGTCCGCTCGAGGTGGACACCAACGACCTGATCAAACCGTTCGTCGCTGCGCTGCTGGCGCTGGCACTCAACGAGGCTGCCTACATGGCCGAGGTGGTGCGCGCCGGCATCCTTGCCGTCGACCCCGGCCAGACCGAGGCGTCGCATGCGCTCGGCATGACTCAGGGGCAGACCATGCGTCGCATCGTGCTGCCGCAGGCGATGCGGGTGATCATCCCGCCGACGGGCAACGAGACGATCTCAATGCTCAAGACGACGGCGCTCGTGAGCGTCATCGCCTACAGCGAGCTGCTGTACTCGGCGCAGCTCATCTACTCGGTGAACTACCGCCAGATTCCGCTCCTGCTCGTGGCGAGCGGCTGGTACC
>JBOGDX010000339.1:0-4163 GCA_050743225.1 Actinomycetes bacterium
TCGCGCAGCAGCTCGATGTCGTGGCGCGAGTAGCGCCGGCCCCCGCCGGCGGTGCGACCCGGTGAGACCAGGCCCAGCCGGTCGTACTGCCGCAGCGTCTGTGCGTGCAGACCGGTCAGCTCGGCCGCAACGGAGATGACGAACACGGGCGTGTAGTCGTCGCTCTCCCAGGCCCCGTCGCGTCCTGCGGTGAAGGGCATCGTCAGGTCCCCTTCGCCCTCGGCGGACCGTCCGGCAGCCCGGCCCTCGGATTCTCGCCGGCAGTGGCGTCGCGGAAGGCCTCGACGGCCGCGCGGGCGTCGCTGGTCAGCTTCGCCGGGACGGCGACCTCGACGGTGACCAGCAGGTCCCCGACCGAGCCGTCCTTGCGGGTCGCACCCTTCCCCCGGACCCGGAAGGTGCGGCCGTTGGCGGTACCCGACGGCAGCCGCAGCGTCACCGTCGAGCCGGCCAGCGTCGGGACGGTGACCTCACCGCCCAGGGCGGCCTCGGCGAACGTCACCGGGACGGTCATCGTCAGGTTGTCGCCGGAGCGGCCGAAGAGCGCATGCGGGGCGACGTGCACCAGCACGTACAGGTCGCCGGCCGGCCCGCCGCGCTCCCCAGGCCCGCCCTTGCCCTTCAGCCGGATGCGCTGGCCGTCCCGCACGCCTGCGGGGATGCGAACCGTCAGGGTGCGGGTGCCCATCGCGCGACCGCTGCCGCCGCAGTCCGGGCACGGATCGTCGACGACGAGCCCCCGGCCGCGGCACTCGCGGCAGGGCTCGGCGAAGGCGAAGCCCCCCGCGTTGCGACTCGTCGAGCCGGTGCCGAGGCAGATCGGGCACTGGTGGGGCAAAGCCCCGCTGCGGCTTCCCGTTCCCTTGCAGGTCGGGCACGACTGCTCGCTGGCCATCCGGAGTGGCAGGGTCGTGCCGGTGATCGCGTCGTGGAAGGGCAGCGTGACCTGCGACTCCACGTCGGCACCGCGGCGTGGGGCGGCGGTGCGGCTCGTCCGGCCGCCGAACAGCCCGCCGAGCACGTCGCCCAGGCCGCCCGCGCCGCCACCACCGAACACGTCCCCCAGGTCGAAGGGCACGCCGCCAGCGCCGCCGGCGGACGTCGTCCGGAACCGACCCGTGCCCGCGCCGAAGAGCGACCGCGCCTCGTCGTACTCGGCACGCCGCTTGGGGTCGGAGAGGACGTCGTAGGCCTCGGAGATCTCCTTGAACCGCTCCTCCGCCGCCGCATCGCCCTTGTTGGCGTCCGGGTGGTACTGCCGAGCGAGCTTGCGGTAGGCCTTCTTGATGTCGTCGGACTTCGCGTCCTTGGCGACGCCGAGCCTCTTGTAGTAGTCCTTCTCCAGGAAGTCCCTGGTGCTCACCGTCCCCTCCCTCCTGCGCCGGCCCGGGCTACTCGGGGTCGGCCACGGCGACCCGGGCGGGCCGCACGACCCGGTCGCCGATGCGGTAGCCGGGCTGGAACACCTCGACGCAGGTCGGCTCGCTGACCTCCGGCGAGTGCGAGTGCGTCAGCGCCTCGTGCACGGTCGGGTCGAACGGGTCACCTGCCGCGCCGAAGCGCACCATGCCAAGCCGTTCGACCGTCTGCTCCAGAGCCTCACCCACCGACTTGAAGGCACCCTCGAGCTCGCCGTGGTCGCGGGCCCGCCCGATGTCGTCGAGGACCGGCAGCAGGTTGCCGAGCACGTTCGCGACCGCCACGTCGCGCACCACCTCGCGGTCGCGGTCGACCCGGCGGCGGTAGTTGGCGTACTCGGCCTGCAGCCGCTGCAGGTCGGCGGTCCGCTCGGCGAGCTGCCGGGCCAGATCGTCCTCGACCTGCCCGCCATCACCCGGTTTTCCCTCCGCGGCAGCATCGGGTGCCGCGGGGGCGGCCGGGACCGGCTCGCGCAGCTCACCGGTCACCGGATCGATCCGCCGCTTGTCGCGTACGACCGGCCCCTGGTCCTCCTGCGTACGGGCGTCGGGGCGTTCGGTCACTTCTTGTCGTCCTCGTCGACGATCTCGGCGTCCACGACGTCGGCGTCCACGACGTCGTCCTCGGCCTGGTCGGCGGCGCCCGGCCCGCCCGCCGCACCCGGCGCGCCCGCCGCGTCACCGGCAGCCGCTGCAGCCTGCTCGGCGTAGAGGGCGGACCCCAGCTTCTGGCTCACCGTGGCGAGCTTCTCCGTCGCGGCCTTGATGCCGGGGATGGCCGACTCGTCGGCTCCCTCGAGGGCCTTCTTCAGCTCGGCCACCGCCTCCTCGACCTCGGCCCTGGTGGCGGCGGCGTCGCCCTCGGCGAACTTCTCGGCGTTGTCGGCGAGGAACTTCTCGGTCTGGTAGACGAGCTGGTCGCCGGTGTTGCGGACCTCGGCCTCCTCGCGCCGCCGCCGGTCCTCCTCGGCGTGCGCCTCGGCGTCCTTCATCATCCGCTCGATGTCCTCCTTCGGCAGCGCGGAGCCACCGGTGATCGTCATCGACTGCTCCTTGCCGGTGCCGAGGTCCTTGGCGTGCACGTGGACGATGCCGTTGGCGTCGATGTCGAAAGCCACCTCGATCTGGGGCATGCCGCGCGGGGCCGGCGGGAGGCCGGTCAGCTCGAACATCCCGAGCTTCTTGTTGTAGGCGGCCATCTCACGCTCGCCCTGGTAGACCTGGATCTGCACCGAGGGCTGGTTGTCGTCGGCCGTGGTGAAGATCTCCGACCGCTTGGTCGGGATCGTGGTGTTGCGCTCGATGAGCTTGGTCATGATGCCGCCCTTGGTCTCGATGCCAAGGGACAGCGGCGTCACGTCGAGCAGGAGGACGTCCTTGACCTCACCCTTGAGGACACCGGCCTGCAGGCTGGCGCCGATGGCCACGACCTCGTCGGGGTTGACGCCCTTGTTGGGCTCCTTGCCGCCTGTCAGCTCCTTGACGACCTCGACGACCGCAGGCATGCGCGTGGAACCGCCGACCAGCACGACGTGGTCGATGCCGGAGACGTCGATGCCGGCGTCGCGCAGCACCGACTTGAACGGTGCCTTGGTCCGGTCGAGCAGGTCGGACGTCAGCTGCTGGAACTGGGCCCGGGTCAGCTTCTCGTCCAGATGCAGCGGGCCCGCGTCCGAGGCCGTGATGTAGGGCAGGTTGATCGTGGTCTCGGTGGAGGACGACAGCTCGATCTTGGCCTTCTCCGCCGCCTCGCGCAGCCGCTGCAGCGCCATCCGGTCCTTGGACAGGTCGACGCCGTTGGCGTTCCGGAACTGCTTGACCAGGTGGTCGACGATGCGCTGGTCCCAGTCGTCGCCGCCGAGATGGTTGTCACCGCTGGTGGCCTTGACCTCGACCACGCCCTCGCCGATCTCGAGCAGCGACACGTCGAAGGTGCCGCCGCCGAGGTCGAAGACGAGGATGGTCTGGTCGCTCTCACCCTTGTCCAGCCCGTAGGCGAGGGCGGCTGCGGTCGGCTCGTTCACGATCCGCAGGACGTTGAGCCCGGCGATCTCGCCGGCCTCCTTGGTGGCCTGGCGCTGGGCGTCCTCGAAGTACGCCGGGACGGTGATCACCGCGTCGGTGATCGTCTCCCCGAGGTAGGCCTCGGCGTCCCGCTTGAGCTTCATCAGCACCCGGGCGCTGATCTCCTGGGCGGTGTAGGTCTTGGCGTCGATGTCCACCTTCCAGTCGGTGCCCATGTGGCGCTTGACCGAGCGGATGGTCCGGTCGACGTTGGTGACGGCCTGGCGCTTGGCGACCTCACCCACCAGGACCTCGCCGTTCTTGGCGAAGGCGACCACGGACGGCGTCGTCCGCTGGCCCTCGGCGTTGGCGATGACGGTGGGCTCGCCGCCCTCCAGGACCGAGACGACGGAGTTGGTCGTCCCGAGGTCGATACCGACCGCACGTGCCATGGCTGCTGTTCCTCCGGGAGTCAGGGTTGAGTCGAACCGGCTCACAGTTTGCACGATGCCCGGCACGTGGTCAAGAAACTTGAGTCAAGTTGACTCAACTAACGCTGTTCAGCGCACGCGCAGCTCCACTGTGCGGCTGCGGCCCGCCGACAGCCCGCCCGTCGGCGGTGCGGGCACGACGACGCGCCAGCTCGTCGTCCGCCGGCTCGTCTGGCGAGCGACCAGGTCGAACCGCCCGTCGCCGTCGAGGCGGCTGCGGGCCACGGTCCGCCACTCCCCGTCGCCGAGC
>JBOGDX010000340.1:0-4149 GCA_050743225.1 Actinomycetes bacterium
GTCGGCCGCCCGGCACAGCGCCGCGTAGGCCGCCACGCCGCCAGCGACCGGGAGCAGCCCGGTCAGGTAGCTCATGGTGTCCGGGGCCGGGCGCAGCGTCACCCGCCGCGCGCCCTCGGCCTTCCCGGCCCGGTGGACCGCGGCCTGCGGGTCCAGCCGGTAGGCGATCTTGCGCGCCACCGCGATCAGGGCCCCGTCGCCGAGCCCGTCCAGCCGGGCCGGGTCCGCGCACAGCGCGGCGTCGACCTGGCGGCGGTGCTCGACGCTCAGGCAGGCGGTCTCCCGCACCAGCAGGGTGGCCCGCCACTCCGACAACCGCCCCGCCGTGAGCAAGGCGAGGGTGTGCGGCATCTCGTGCACCAGCGCCTTGGCCAGCCCTAGATGCCGGCCGCCGCGGTGCGGGGACTCCCGCCGGGCCAGCGCCACCTGCGCGGCCACCCCGCGGCCCTGCTGGTCTGCCGGCAGCCCTGCCGCGGCGTGCACTGGACGCACGGAGGTGTCCAGATCCGCGGCGGCTCGGGCCTGCGCGGCCGCGGCGGCGGACTTCAGCTCCTCCAGTGCCCGCAGCTGCTCGATCCGCGCCGCGTCGTCCACCGCCCGGTCCAGGCCTGCCAGCGCGCCCACCCACCCCGACACTGTCGCGGCGTCCAGGAGAGGCAGGTTATCGAACATGTGTTCGAGTCTAGCAAGGGGTTCGGACATTGGTGAGTCGGTTTCCCCAGGCGTCACCGCAGGGTTGCGTGCATCCGCTCGCCAGCGCGGCAGCAGGATGAGGTCGCTGTGTACAACCCGACGGCGCTAGTGCCGAATGTGGAACGGACGAAGCGCCGGTTGCGCGACAGCCAGCAGGCCGCAGGCGAAGCCGCAGCCCGCCCACGGCCCGACCGGTCCGCTGCGGGCGAGCAGCTGGGTGGCGGCGAACGGGCCGATGACGGCGGCCGCTCCCAGCACAGGCCGTACACCGAGAAGTACCGGGCGCGGGCAATGCCGGGGCGCGATGTCGGCCACCAGGCCGTACGTCCGGCCAAGCAGGATCAGGTCCCCGACGCTCCACAGCACGTGTGCCAGGCTGGGAATATGAAGGTCGGCGTCCTCGGCACCGGCACCGTGGGCCGGACGCTCGCCGCCCGCCTGGTCGACCTCGACCACGAGATCGCGCTTGGCACGCGGGACGTGGAGTCCACCATGGCCCGTTCCGAGCCTGACCAGATGGGCAACGCACCCCTCGCGACGTGGGCGGCCGAGAACCCAGCCGTCGCCGTGCACACCTTCGCCGATGCGGCACGATTCGGCGAGGTCGTCGTCAACGCGACCGCAGGGTCGGTTTCGATCGACGTGCTCACCGCGGCAGGCGCCGACAACCTGGCCGGAAAGGTGCTGCTCGACATCGCCAACCCGTTGGACTTCTCCGCCGGCATGCCGCCGTCGCTGTTCGTCAAGGACACCGACTCGCTCGGCGAGCAGATCCAGCAGGCGTTCCCCGGCGCGCGGGTGGTCAAGGCGCTGAACACCATGACCGCAGCGCTGATGGCCGACCCCCGTCGGCTCGCCGCCGGCGACCACACGACGTTCGTGTCGGGCAACGACGCCGACGCCAAGCAGCTCGTCGCGGGTCTGCTGCGGAGTCTCGGGCACACCGACGTGCTCGACCTCGGCGACATCACCACCGCGCGCGGCGCGGAGATGCTGCTCCCGATCTGGCTGCGGATCTGGGGTGCGCTCGGCACACCGATGTTCAACGTGAAGGTCGTGCGCTGAGGCCGGTGCGGGCCGGGAGTCAGTTGGCCTGCAGCGACCGGAACAGCTCGAGGGCGCGGTCGCGGTCCCAGCGGACCGCCGAGCCGGCCGGCGTCGAGAAGTTCGGATCGGCGACCGGGACCGTGGTCCGAGTCCCGCCGCCGCCGGCGACCGCGCGCATCGTGAGCCCGAACTGCACCAGCGAGATCGGTCCGTCGCCGTCGTCGATGGTCAGTGCGGTCGTCGACGCGTTGCCCAGGGACACCAGGCGGAACGGGTTGAGCAGCGTCGCCGGGCTGCTCGCGCGGTCGAACACCGCGCCGAGGAACTCCTGCTGCCGCTCGACCCGGCCGAGGTCACCCTTCGGGTCGAAATAGCGGGCACGTACGTAGGCCAGGGCCGTCGGTCCGTCCATCTCCTGGCAGCCCTTCTGCACCCGCAGCCCGCTCTTGCGGTCGCGGATGTTGCGCTTCGGGCACAGCTCCACGCCGCCGACGGCGTCGGTCATGCCCACGAAGCCTCCGAAGCCGACCTCGGTGTAGTGGTCGATGCGCAGGCCGCTCACCTGCTCGACCGTGCGGACCAGCAACGACGGCCCTCCCAGGGCGTACGCCGCATTGAGCTTGTTCCGCCCCTGCCCGGGGATCGGGACGTAGGAGTCGCGCGGCAGGCTGACCAGCGTCGGCTTCCCACTGGCGGGCTTGTGCAGCAGGATGATCGTGTCCGTCCGGCGGCCCTCGACCTTGCCTAGCCGCAGCGTCTTGATCTCCTCGTCCGAGAGTCCCTCGCGGCTGTCCGAGCCGACGATGAGCCAGTTCTGTCCGGAGGTGTCCTCCGGGCGTCCGTCGTAGTCCTGCACCGCGTCGACCTTATCGATGCGGGAGTAGAAGTACAGGAACGTCCCGAGCAGCAGCGCCACCAGCAGCAGCAGGACGAGTGGGACCCGACGGAGCCATCGCCGGGTGGAGCGCCCGCGGGACGGCCGGGCGAACGGCGGCGGGGGGTGGGCGCCCCGGCGCGGCGCCTCCACGCGCATGACCTGCGTCCGCTCGACGTCGTCCCGAGGGGCCGCCGCACGTCCGGAGCCGCGCGACCAGCCCTCCGGCCAGTCCTTCGGTCCGCTCACGGTCACCTCGCCGTCGTTGCCGCGGTGCTCAGGGAGCCGCCCGCTCGGAGAGCACCGTCGACCGTACCCTTGCCGGTCATGGCCGAAGCACCCGCGACCCCTCGAGGCACCGGCAAGCCGACCAGCGCCGCGCGCAGCACTCTGAGCCGGATCATGACCGTCCTCGACACCAACCTGCTCGGAACGGTGCACGGCGGCGTGGTCATGAAGCTCGTCGACGACGTCGCGGGTGTGGTGGCCCAGCGCCATTCCGGCGGCCCGGCGGTCACCGCGTCGATGGACGAGATGGCGTTCCTGCAGCCGGTGCGGGTTGGGGACCTCGTGAAGGCTGAGGCGCAGGTCAACTGGTCGGGCACCACGTCGATGGAGGTGGGGGTGCGGGTGCTCGCCGAACCGTGGAACGAGGCGGGGGTGCCGCCGGTCCGGGTCGCCACGGCGTACCTGGTGTTCGTCGCGGTCGACGAGGCGGGCCAGCCGCGGCCGGTGCCGCCCGTCCTCCCGGAGACGGCGGAGGACCGGCGCCGGGTCGAGGAGGCCGAGATCCGCCGAACGCACCGGCTGGCCCGCCGGGAGGCCATCCTCCGGTCCCGTTCGCAGGGCGGTGCCGGCGTCCTACCCTGACGGGGGAGGCCGCGATGGTGTACCGACTGCTCGCGCTCGCGGTGATCGGGCTGCACGGCGGCTACCTCGCGTACGTCGTGGCTGGTGGATACCTGGCCTGGCGGTGGCCGCGCACCTTCGCCCTGCACGTGGGTGCCGTCATGTGGGGAGTGCTCGTCATCGCCATCCAGGCGCCCTGCCCGCTGACCTGGCTGCAGAACACGCTTCGCGCGCGCGGGGGGCAGCCGGAGCTGGGCTCCAGCTTCATCGACTCCTATGTGGCGGGCGTGTTCTACCCCGGCGACCACGAGATCACGGCGCGTGCCGTGGTGGCCCTGGTGGTCGCGCTCTCATGGCTCGGCCTGGCGATCCGTCACCGGCACCTGCCACTCACCGTGCCTGGACGAGTCCGATGACTGAGTGGCGAGCTCGGGGAGGTCGCGGTCGTGACCGCGAAACCTCCCGCGTCAGGAGCAGGGGCTGTCGCCGGCAGTGCGCGCGTCGGTCATTGCAGCATGCACGCCGCTCGGGGCGGCCACTCGGACGGCGCGGGTCCCGGCGTACGACGTGCCGACGACGACCTGCAGCGTGCGTCCCAGCCCCGGCACCGCCACCAGCCGCGAGCCCGGCAGCGCGGCGGCCACCGTCTTGATGCTCTCGGTGTAGCGCGAGTCGTAGCGCAGGGT
>JBOGDX010000341.1:0-4114 GCA_050743225.1 Actinomycetes bacterium
ATCCAGACCAGCGCGTCGGCCTCCGACCGGACCTCGCGAAGGGACGCCGACCAGGCGCGGCTCGACTCGTCGGCGGCCATGGCGCGCACGGCGGGAGCGTCGGTGTCGCGCCACGGTCGGAGCAGGAGGTCGTCCGCGTGCAGCTCCGGTACGTCGTACGGCTGCTCGGTCATGTCAGGTCGCCCGGGAGCAGGCCGGCGACCCAGCCGTCGAGCCGCTCGCCCCGGTGCAGCAGCCGGGCCCGGCAGGTGCCCTCGCGCAGGAACCCCAGCTTCTCGGCGACTCGCCAGCTGGCGTCGTTGCCGACCCCCGCCCACCACTCGATCCGGGCCAGGCCGAGCACCTCGAAGCCGAAGCGACACACCAGCCGGGCGGCGTCGGTCATCACGCCGGTGCCGCGTGCCCACGGTGCGGTCCAGAACCCGATCTCCCGCATCGTCGCGTCCCGGGCGTGCAGCCCGACCATGCCCAGCAGCCGCCCGTCGGCTGCGTCGGTGACGGCGAAGGTCATCTCCCCGTCGTCGGCCGCCCAGCGCTCGGGACGTGAGTTGACGAAGTCGACCGCGTGCTCCCGCTCGTACGGGACCGGGACGGGGATCCACCGCTGCAGCTCCTCGTCCTGGCAGGCGTCGGTGATCGCGTCCACGTCGTCCGGCGTCGGCAGCCGGAGCACGAGCCGGTCGTCCGAGAGCTCCACTGGTTCCATGCCGGACATCCAACCGGGCACCCGGAGGCGGCGCGAGCCGTTAGGAGAGGTCGGTGCGCCTACGATGTTCACCGCAGCTGAGCCGACGCCCAACCGACGCCCGATCGCTCGAGGAGTTCCCGCGTGCCCGCCTTCTTCGACAAGATGCTCCGCGCCGGCGAGGGCAAGATCCTCCGCAGGCTCACGGCGATCACCGGCCAGGTCAACGCGATCGAGGATGACTTCGTCGCGATGAGTGATGCCGAGCTGCGGGCGATGACCGACGAGTTCCGCCAGCGGCTCTCCGACGGGCAGACCCTCGATGACGTCCTCCCCGAGGCGTTCGCGACGGTGCGCGAGGCAGCGCGGCGGACGTTGGGGCAGCGCCACTTCGACGTGCAGATCATGGGGGGCGCGGCCCTGCACTTCGGCAACATCGCCGAGATGAAGACCGGCGAGGGCAAGACGCTGGTGGCCACGATGCCCTCCTATCTCAACGCGCTCGAGGGCAACGGCGTCCACGTCGTCACGGTCAACGACTACCTCGCCGAGTACCAGTCGGAGCTGATGGGCCGCGTCCACCGCTTCCTCGGGCTCGAGGTCGGGGTCATCCTCGCGAACATGCGACCAGACGAGCGGCGCAAGCAGTACGCCGCGGACATCACGTATGGCACGAACAACGAGTTCGGGTTCGACTACCTGCGCGACAACATGGCCTGGTCGCACGAGGAGCTCGTGCAGCAGCGCGGCCACAACTTCGCCGTCGTCGACGAGGTCGACTCGATCCTCATCGACGAGGCCCGCACGCCGCTCATCATCAGCGGCCCGGCGGACCAGGCCACGAAGTGGTACGCCGACTTCGCCGGGATCGTGGCCCGGCTGACTCGCGACGTGGACTACGAGGTCGACGAGAAGAAGCGCACGATCGGCGTGCTCGAGCGCGGTGTGGAGCGGGTCGAGGACTACCTCGGCATCGACAACCTCTACGAGTCGGCCAACACGCCGCTCGTGGGCTACCTCAACAACGCCATCAAGGCCAAGGAGCTGTTCAAGAGCGACAAGGACTACGTCGTCATGAACGGCGAGGTGCTCATCGTCGACGAGCACACCGGGCGCATGCTGGCCGGCCGCCGCTACAACGAGGGGATGCACCAGGCCATCGAGGCCAAGGAAGGGGTGGAGATCAAGCAGGAGAACCAGACACTGGCGACCATCACCCTGCAAAACTTCTTCCGCCTCTACGACAAGCTCTCCGGCATGACCGGCACGGCCATGACCGAGGCCGCTGAGTTCTCCCAGATCTACAAGCTCGGCGTGGTGCCGATCCCGACCAACATGCCGATGATCCGGGCCGACCAGCCCGACCTCGTGTACAAGACCGAGGCGGCGAAGTACAGCGCGGTGGTCGACGACATCTTCGAGCGCAACACGAAGGGCCAGCCCATCCTCGTCGGCACCGTCAGCGTCGAGAAGTCCGAGCTGCTGTCAGGGCTGCTCAAGAAGCGCGGGGTGCGGCACGAGGTCCTCAACGCGAAGCAGCACGAGCGAGAGGCGGCGATCGTTGCCGAGGCCGGGCGCAAGGGCGCCGTCACGGTCGCCACGAACATGGCCGGACGAGGCACCGACATCATGCTCGGCGGCAACGTGGAGTTCCTCGCCGACCACGACCTGCGGGCCCGCGGTCTCGACCCCGTCGAGACTCCGGAGGACTACGAGAAGTCCTGGGCCGATGCGGTCGAGGAGGTCAAGCGACGCGTGGCGGCGGAGCACGACGACGTCACGAGCCTGGGCGGGCTCTACGTCCTCGGCACCGAGCGCCACGAGTCGCGCCGCATCGACAACCAGCTCCGTGGTCGTTCCGGGCGTCAGGGTGACCCGGGGGAGTCGCGGTTCTACCTCTCGCTGGGTGACGACCTCATGCGGCTGTTCAACGCCGCGATGGTGGAGAACTTCCTCACCAGGTTCAACATCCCCGAGGACGTCCCGATCGAGTCCAAGATGGTCACCAACGCCATCCGGTCGGCGCAGACCCAGGTCGAGGCGCAGAACTTCGAGATCCGCAAGAACGTCCTCAAGTACGACGAGGTGCTCAACCGGCAGCGCCTGGTCATCTACCAGGAGCGGCGCCGCGTGCTGGAGGGCGCGGACCTCCACGAGCAGATCCGGCACATGGTCGATGACGTCGTCGAGGGGTATGTCACCGCGGCGACGAGCGAGGGCTTCGCGGAGGAGTGGGACCTCGACCAGCTCTGGTCGGCGCTGAAGACGCTCTACCCCGTCGCCGTGACCGCCGCCGAGCTCGAGGAGGCGTCGGGGGGCGAGCGGTCCGGTCTCACCGCCGAGTTCCTCACCGAGGAGCTGACGGCCGACGCCCACGCGGCGTACGACCGGCGTGAGGAGCAGCTCGGCGGCGAGGTCATGCGCGAGCTCGAGCGTCGGGTCGTCCTGTCGGTGCTCGACCGCAAGTGGCGGGAGCACCTCTACGAGATGGACTACCTGCAGGAGGGCATCGGCCTGCGGGCGATGGCCCAGCGCGACCCCCTCGTCGAGTACCAGCGCGAGGGCTTCAACATGTTCTCCTCCATGATGGACGCCATCAAGGAGGAGTCCGTCGGCTACGTCTTCAACCTCGAGGTGCAGGTCGACGAGGCGGCGCAGGCGGCCCAGGACGCCGCCGCTGCCGACGGCGCCGCGCACGCGGAGGTGGTGGCGAAGGGTCTCGAGGCCCCCCGGCGCCCGACGCAGCTGCAGTACAGCGCACCCACCGTCGACGGCGATCCCGCCGAGCGCCAGGCCTCG
Organism: Actinomycetes bacterium; assembly: GCA_050743225.1. Classification (GTDB taxonomy): domain Bacteria; phylum Actinomycetota; class Actinomycetes; order JACCUZ01; family JACCUZ01; genus JBOGDX01. The sequence goes on from JBOGDX010000341.1 coordinate 3,485, forward strand.
GCGCCCGAGTCGGCCAGGGCCGAGGCGGAGTACGCCGGTACGCCACGCAACGCACCCTGCCCGTGCGGGTCCGGAAAGAAGTACAAGCGCTGCCACGGTGACCCGCGCTCGCGCGTGGGATAGCCGACCCGGACCCACCCCGGCTGCTGCTCACCCCAGCTCTATCGCGGTGCACTGCCAGCGGCCGTCGAGACCCTCGAGGCGCATCGCGACCGCTGTGGTGCGAAGACCTCGTCGCACCATCGCCGCCACCTCAGCGATCCCGTCGGCCGGCTCGCTAACATGCACCGACCGCACGACGGCTCGCCGGTCATCCAGCCGCCCGGCCGCACCGTCGAGCACCCGGCAGGCGACCTCGTCGTAGACGTCGGTCGTGGTCCATCGGACGAGTTGGGTGACCGGCCGGTCGCCCGCGAGCACCTCGACGACGGCCTGCACGAACCTCCCGGACCATCGCCGGGGCTCGGGCAGGTCGTGCCGTGGTGTGGGTTGCGGGCCGAAGTCGGCGGCGTCCTGGTCCTCCTCGGCGTCCGGGCGCGGCGCTGGCACCAGGCGCAGGTCGGGCGGGGCCTGCGGGGTCGACGGCACCCCGGTCGGCAGCACGAAGGCCAGCGCGAGCGTGCCCTGCAC
>JBOGDX010000342.1:0-4105 GCA_050743225.1 Actinomycetes bacterium
GGTCCAGCTCGGCGGACGTCTGTCCGACAAGCGCGCTGTGCCCGTTGGCCGACAAGTGCCGCCAGATCGCGGATCCGACGAGGCCACGATGGCCCGCGACGAACGTCTTCGCCGATTTCGGCAATGACCGATCCGGCAGCGTCACAAGATCGGACCCCCTTCTGGTTTCGGAGACGATGCACCACTCGGAGCTAGGAGGCACAATCCTACGCGGCCGTAGGGGACCATCGCGGGGCCGGGATAGCGTGCGGGCGTGCACATCCTTGTCGTCCATAACAGGTATCGGGCCGCAATCCCGTCAGGCGAGAACAACGTTGTCGACTTCGAGATCGCCGCACTTCGGGAGGCCGGAATCGAGGTGACCCCCTATCTGCGCAGCAGCGACGAACTGACCGCCATCCCCTTGGGCCAGAGGATTCGGCTGGCCACCTCCCCCATCCACGGACGCGATGCCGTCGCACACGTCGAGCAACTCATCAAGGCGGTGCGTCCCGACATACTGCACCTGCACAACCCCTATCCCTTGATCTCGATGTCCGTGGTGCGAACTGCGAAGCGTCACGGACTCCCCGTAGTGCAGACCGTGCACAACCACCGGCACACGTGCATGAAGGGCACCTACCAGCGCGGTGGGCGGGACTGCCGGGACTGCCTCACGGCCCGATCACCCTGGCCCGGGGTAGTGCACGCGTGCTATCGCGACTCCCATGTCCAGAGTGCGGTCATGGCCGCGGCTCTGCGGAGGCACAAGGGCACCTTCGCCCTCATCGACCGCCTTATCGCCCTGACCCCCGAGATAGAGAAGAGTCTTCAGGAATCCGGGTTCGATCCGGCACGCATCACGATCAAGGCCAACTCCGTCCCCGACCCGGGCCCTCCCGAGCCGTTGGGGCATGGGTTCGCATACGTTGGGAGGCTGTCCGAGGAGAAAGGCGTCCTGGCGCTGCTCGATGCCTGGTGTGGGACGCCCCCCGGTCAACTGGGGATGCTCAAGATTGCTGGTGACGGCCCCGCTCATTCCGACGTCGAGAGGATCGCGAGAACACGGGATGACCTGTTGCTTCTCGGCCGACTGCAGGGTGAGCAGGTGCGCGAGCTGATGAACTCGGTTTCGACCGTGGTCGTGCCCTCGCTGTGGCCCGAGGCCTTGCCACTCGTTGTGCTCGAGTCCTTGGCATTGGGGCGTCCGCTGCTGGTCACGAATCAAGGCGGGTTGCCCACGGCTGTCGACGGAAGCGTCGGGTGCGTCGTCGAGCCCACCCTCGACGGGTTAACCAAAGGGCTTCTCAGCCTGGCCGCAGACAGGGAGAGGTTGGCCAAAATGGGCCACGAGGCGCGAGCCCGCTACGAGTCGCGCTTTCACCCGGCGACGGTTACCCGAGAGCTCGTGTCGATCTACAACGGACTACTGGCGAGCCCAATGTGACACAACTTCCCCCCGTGACGTCTTTGTCGGTGCTAACACCGTCCTACCAGTACGCCAGGTTTCTCGTGGCGTGTCTCCGCAGCGTGCGCGAGCAGGCATCGCCTTGGCCGGTGCAACACGTGATCGTCGACGATGGGTCAACGGACGACTCGTGGGAGATCATTGAGCGAGAGCGACTGGCCAACAGCTCAGTGCTTCGTCAAGAGAACCAAGGACTGTCTCGCACCCTCACCACCGCGCTTCAGATGGCCGACGGAGACTTGGTCTGCTGGCTGAACGCAGACGACTTCCACCTGCCCTGGACCTACGAACAGGTCGGGCACGCATTCCAGTGCTTCCCCGACGCCACGCTTGTCTACGGGGACACTGTCTTCGTGGACGATGACTCTCGGCTGACTCGCCTTGTGCCCCAGCCCGCCTTTGACCGTCGTGTGCTCGAGGGTGGCTTCAACATGTTCCACGTTCCCTCGGTGTTCTGGCGCCGGAGTGCCCTACCCTTCGATTGGACGTTCGACGCGACCATGCAGCTTTACATGGACCTGGACCTGTGGTTGCAGCTCACGCGCTCGCCTGTGCTCGTCGTCAAGATCGACGCCGTCCTCTCGGCCTTCCGCCGCCATGACGCCCAGGTGAGTGCCATCACCCGTGCGAGCGATGCTTTGGAGGTTAGGGCGCTCGGTGTGCGCCACGACCTCCCGGACCTGGCAGCGCGCCGACACGGGGGCTGGAGTCGAACCGCTCACGCGCGCCATGCGTTCGGAAAGATCCGCGATGGTGGAGCCTTGCGCCAGCTGAGTGCCCGGCGCCTTCGCGGTTGCGACCTCGACTGGACGTCGGGCGCTACCATTCCGTCAGCTATCGAACCGCAGCACGAACCGCGGCTCCACGTGATGGCGATCGGTGGCTGAGTCGTGCGCCCCTCCGGCGATGAACCGTTCGTCCTGCTAGTTGTCCCCACTCTCGGGACACGGCCTGATTACCTTCGGGAATCGCTGGAGTCATTGCAGGCCCAGACGTACTCCCGACTTCGTGTAGCCGTCGTGGGCCCAAGCGACGACACTCTGGCAGCGATGGCCGGTCATTACGGTATGGCGTTCATACCCCAGCCGCGGAGTGGGATCGGTGCCGCGATCAACGCCGGGTGGCGAGCTCTAGGGAGCGGCGCCGAAGTGTGGGGCTGGCTCGGGGATGATGACCTTCTCCCCAGTTGGAGTGTGCAGACGGCGGTCCGAGTCCTGCAGCGCACCAACGCTGTGATGGTGTTCGGGCAGTGTCGCTACATCGACCCCGACGGCGCGACACTCTGGACGGCGAAGCCGACGCGCTTGGCCGCGATCAACTTGGGTGGTGGCGTCGATCTAATCCCACAACCTGGCTCCTTGGCACTCGCCAAAGCAATACGGCGGGTGGGGTTCCTCGACGAGGGGTTGCGATACGCGATGGACTACGACCTCTTTCTGAGACTCCGGAAGATTGGGCGACTTTCATATGTGCCGACGGTCCTGTCCAGCTTTCGTTGGCATGAAGGGTCACTCACGGCAGCGCAGGGATCGGGCTCCGAAGAGGAAGCGGCCATTGTCCGAAGGCGCCATCGCGCAGGGCGGGCCGGTGAGGCTGCATCCCGCTTGGAACCCTTGACCATGAAGGCGTCCAAACTTCATTGGCACCTCCAGCGACGGCCCTTGAACGTCATGTTGCCCGATCTTCTGCGCTCAATGCGTTGAGCACGGTCTTGAGGCCAGGCTCTCGTGCGATCGCCCGAGAGCGCCAGGCCTCTGCCGACGCCGGCCCGGGGAAGTAGCGATAGACAACCTCGTCAAGGTGGCCCATCCGCACTCCCGCGTCTCGCATCCGCAACAGCAGGTCCCAGTCAAGAGAACGCCGCAACCGCCAGGCCCGGCCGTTGTAGCGGAAGAACCGCAGGGCACTGGAGTAGAGAATCGCCCCATGCGAGGTGTGCCCGTCGGCCACAGCCGGACGGCCGATGACACCAGTGATCCCCCCGCCGAGGACGATGCCCGTGTTCCCGTGCACCAGCTCCGCCCGTTGGTCGATAGCCGCACTCATGAGCCGTTCCACGTGATCGGGAGTCAGCTCATCGTCGTCATCACACGGTGCGATCCAGGATCCGCGGGCAAGATCGAGGGCAAGGTTGGCGGCGCTATAACCCAAGACCCGCCAACGCTGTGCGGAGTCAGCTGGGTACTCAGGCCGGTATGGGAGATTCACGAAGCGAACCCTCGGATCCCGGAGGGCCATCAGCCGGGGTTCGGTGTCGTCATCGGTGCCATCACCAACCACGAGAACCTCAAGCGGTTCGTAAGTCTGATGCAGAACCGTTGGCAGCGTGCGCTCTAGCAACACGTCCGCCCGACGATATGTAGTGATCCGAACCGTGACCAGCGGCTTGGCGGTGACATCCCATTGAATGGTCTGCCGAGCCCGGACCGCCTGGAGCTCCCGCCGCTCCTCTCGTCGACGTAGTCGGTCGGCGAGCACCTCAGCCATGTCCCCGGGGTTCAGCAGTCGGAGCCGACCCACTGCGCGGCGCACCCGGAGACTCGCCGGATCGGCCGGCTCGGACAGTGGCACCCGCGTCGTGTCGTCGCGCATCGCCACCTCCGATTTCTCGCGCGCATCCCTAGCCACGTGCCGCCACGGTATGGCTCTGCTGGGACT
>JBOGDX010000343.1:0-4090 GCA_050743225.1 Actinomycetes bacterium
CCGGAACCACCGGTGCTGGTCGGAGGTGTGGTTGGGCACCAGGTCCACGATCAGCCGCAGGCCGTGCTCGTGCGCCTCTTTCACCAGCTGCTCGGCGTCGGCCATCGAGCCGAACATCGGGTCGATATCGCGGTAGCCCGCGACGTCGTACCCACCGTCGGCCATCGGGGAGGGGTAGAAGGGCGTGACCCACAGCGCGTCGACCCCTAGGTCGCGCAGGTACGGCAGCCGCGACCGGATGCCGGCCAGGTCGCCGATGCCGTCGCCGTCGGCGTCGGCGAAGCTGCGGATGTAGACCTGGTAGATGACGGCGGTCCGCCACCACTGAGCGCCCGCCGGGGCCCCGTCGGGACGCCCGCTCACGTCAGCGAGCTGGGGCTGTCATGGTCGCTGTTGACCATGCTGTGCGCGGCCATAACCAGGTAGTCCCACAGCAGGGTCTCCGCCTCCGACGGCAGACCCAGGGAGTCCACCGCCTCTCGCATGTGGCGCAGCCAGGCGTCGCGCTCCGCGAGGCCGATCCGGAACGGCGCGTGGCGCATGCGCAGCCGGGGGTGGCCGCGCCGCTCGGAGTACGTGCGCGGCCCGCCCCAGTACTGCACCAGGAACATGCGCAGCCGCTCCTCGGCTCCCGCAAGCTCTGGCTCCGGGTAGAGCGGCCGCAGGACGGGGTCGTCGGCGACGTCACGGTAGAAGTGGTGCACGAGCCGGCGGAAGGTCTCCTCACCGCCGACGGCGTCGAAGAACGTCGGGGCGTCCCCGCTGCCTGCAGGAATACTCACGTTTGCCATCGTGTCATGCGACGCACCACGTCAGGACGACCACCGACGCACACCCAGGAGGAGAAACATGGCAACCACGCGCACCGCGAACGCCCACTGGGAGGGTTCGCTCCTGGACGGCAAGGGCAGGGTCTCGCTGGACTCGTCGGGAATCGGCACCTACGACGTGACCTGGCCGGCGCGGGCCGAGGAGCCCAACGGGGTCACCAGCCCGGAGGAACTCATCGCCGCGGCCCACTCGACCTGCTTCTCGATGTCGCTGTCCAACGAGCTGTCCAAGGCCGGTCACACCGTCGAGACCGTGGACACGAGGGCCGACGTGACCTTCCAGCCCGGCCGGGGGATCACCGGCGTCCACCTGACCACCCGCGCCTCGGTGCCCGGCCTGTCGGCCGAGGACTTCTCGACGTTCGCGGAGGGTGCCAAGACGAATTGCCCGGTGAGCGCCGCCATGACCGGGACGACGATCACCCTGGACGCCTCGCTCGCCTGAGCGGCTACGGCACCGTCCCGGCCGGGCCCGGCGGGCCCGGCGGGACGGGCGGGACGGGCGGGACGGGCGGGTAGGCCGGGGGCGGCACGCGTACGCCCTCACGGTCGAACGCCTGCTTGACCCGTTCCCGCAGCTCGCGCTGCACGCCCCAGTGCTCGTTGGGGGCGCACTTGGCGATGACCCGGATCGTCACGGCGGTGCCGGTGACCGACTCGACGCCCGCCACCGTGGGGGGCTCCAGCAGCTTCGCCGACCAGTCCTCGTCCGCCGCCAGCTCCTCGGCGGTCGCCGCGATCAGCCGCTGCACGCGGGGGATGTCCTCGGTGTAGGCGACCGAGACGTCGACGATGCCGGTCGACCACCCCTGGCTGTGGTTGCCCACCTGCAGGATCTCGCCGTTGCGGACGTACCAGACGATGCCCGTCCCGTCGCGCAGTCGCGTCACCCGGAGCCCAACCGCCTCGACGGTGCCGACGGTCCCCATGCCGGTGTCGACGAGGTCGCCGACGCCGTACTGGTCCTCGAGGATCAGGAAGATGCCGGACAGGAAGTCCTTGACCAGCGTCTGCGCGCCGAAGCCGACGGCGACGCCGACGATCCCGGCGCTGGCAAGCAGCGGTCCGATGGGCAGGCCGACGACGTCGAGCACCATCAGGAAGGCGACGCTCATGATGACGCCGGTCGTGACGCTGCGCAGGACCGACGACATCGTGTCGGCGCGCTGCTTGCGCCGCTCGGAGAGCAGCGGGCTGGCGTCGATCAGCCGGGAGCCCCTGCCCTTGGCGAGGACGCCCGGGACGGTTCCCTCGGCCGCGCGGTGGGCGAGCCGGCGGATCACCCGGTGCAGCAGGAAGCGGACGAGGACCGCGACGACCAGGACGGTGGCGATGGCGACCGGTTTCGCGAGGAGCCAGTCGGCGGACTCGGCGAGCCAGTCGACACCCGTCCAGTCGTAGACCCGGTCGCAGAAGGTGTCGGTCTGCTTGTCGTCGACACAGCTGCGGAACCGGATGGCGGTGGGCAGGGACGAGCTGAGCGACGGGTCTGCCGCGAACGGCACGGGGCTTCCTCCAAGGACGGACGTACGGCTGGTAAGGCGGCCCTGGGGTGCTGACGGGTGCTGACCCGCGTGGCCGACGTCCGAGGCTAGCGAGAACTCAGCCGAGCCCCAGCCCGGTCCACCGGGCGGCGAAGGTCAACGTGTCGACGGTCAGCGCGACGGTGCGGCTCAGGGCCCTCGCGCCGTGACCGACATCACGCTCGCGGCGCAGCAGGACCGGCCGCGCTCCGGACGTCGCGTGCTGGAGAGCGGCGCACATCTTGCGGGCGTGCATGGGGTCGACCCGCGTGTCGCCGTCGAAGACGGTGAACAGCGTCGCGGGGTAGTCCGCCCCGACGCGCACGTGGTGGTACGGCGAGTAGCCGAGCAGCCAACCCAGCTCCTCGGGAACGGCCGCGCTGCCGTACTCGTCCGACCATGTCGCCCCCAGGCCGAACTGCTCGTAGCGCACCATGTCGAGCAGCGGCGCCGAGCAGACGACGGCCGCGTAGAGCTCGGGACGTTGCGTCATCGCGGCCCCCACGAGGAGCCCGCCGTTGGAGCCGCCGGAGATCGCAAGCCGGTCGCTGCTGGTCCAGCGGTCGCCCACCAGCCGCTCCGCAGCGGCGTGGAAGTCGTCGAAGACGTTCTGCTTGTGCTCGCGCATGCCGTCGCGATGCCACTGCTCGCCCTCCTCCGACCCACCGCGCAGGTTGGCGATCGCGTAGACGCCGCCGGCCTCGACCCATGCCAACAGACCGGCCGAGTAGCCCGGCGTCATCGGCATGCCGAAACCGCCGTACCCGTAGAGGACGGTCGGCCGGGGCTCGTCGGGCTCCTTCGTCGGGGAGATGACCAGCATCCGCACCGTCGTACCGTCGGCCGAGCAGTACTCCACCTGCCGCGAGTGCACCTCCGGCACCTCGACCGTGCCGGGCGCGGTTGCCCACAGCGTGGTCTCCCCGCTGGTCGCGTCGTAGTGGAAGACCGAGGACGGGGTGACGCTGTCGGTGTAGCCGAACCACGCCTCGTGCCCGCCCTCCGGGCGCTCGCTCAGCCCGGTCAGGGACCCGAGCCCGGGCAGCGGCACCGATCCGGAGCGCTCGCCGGACTCGAGCGCGTGCACGCTGATCTCGCCCATCGCGTGCCGCGTCCAGCTGCACAGCAGCACACCGGCCGCGAGGGCGTCGCCGTCGAGGATGGCGTAGCCCTCCAGCACCGCCTCGTCGTCCTCGGGAACGAGGTCGACCCACGACTCGTACGACGTGTCGGCCGGGGTCGTGACGGCGATCCGCCCGCGCGGCGCGTCCCGGTCGGTGAAGAGGTAGGCGCGGCCGTCGCGGCCGACGTGCAGCGAGGTGCTGGCGTCGACGCCCTCCTGCACGACGCGGAGGTCGGGCGAATCGATCGATCCGCTCGACAGGTCGGCCAGCCACAGGTCGTTGCGGGGCGCGGTCCCGGCCGACGCGCCGACCACGAGCCAACGCCCGTCCATGGACACGCTGACGCCGAAGTAGTTGGTCATGTCGTAGCCGGCCATGCCGCGTCCGTCGCCGAACACCAGCACGTCGTCGTCGGGACTGGTCCCGACGCGGTGCAGCCAGATCCTGCGGTGGTACTGCTCCTCGTCCGCGGGGACCGTCGACGGGTCGACCCGCCGTACGTAGTAGAAGGCCTCGCCACCCGGCAGCCACGCGACGGGGGAGTAGCGCGCGCGGTCGATCGGCCCGTCGACGTGCTGGCCGGTCGCGACGTCCAGGACGTGCAGCACGGACT
>JBOGDX010000344.1:0-4084 GCA_050743225.1 Actinomycetes bacterium
CGACCGGGTCGACCGGGTCGACCGGGTCGGCCGATGAGGTCCGGGGAGGCGTTCCGGGTCGCGCTGGACGCGCTGCGGGCCAACCGGCTGCGCAGCGCGCTGACGATGCTCGGCGTGGTCATCGGCGTCGCCGCGGTGGTGATCCTGGTCGCGCTCGGCAGCGGGGCGAAGCAGGAGGTCGAGGACCAGGTCGAGGGCCTCGGCTCGAACATCATCATCGTCGTGCCGGGCAAGTTCGAGTTCGGATCCGCCCCGTCGGTGAGCCGGCTGACCCTCGACGACGTCGAGCTGCTCGGCCGCGTCGTCGGCGACCCGGAGCGGGTCGCGGTCTCCGTCGCGTCCGGCGAGACGGTGAGCGTCGGCCGCCGGGAAGCCTTCATCACTGTCAACGGCGTGAACGAAACGGTCCCCAACGTCTTCAACCGGCCGCTGGCACGCGGCCAGTACATCCGGGCCAGCGACGTCGACACCCGCCGGCGGGTTGCCGTGCTCGGCGCCTCGGTGGTGCGGCGGCTCTTCGACGACGTCGAGCCGCTCGGCCGTCAGATCGCCATCGCCGGCGTGCGGTTCCGGGTCATCGGCGTCTTCGCCCCGGTCGGCCAGACCTTCGGCGTCGACCGGGACGCCGAGGTGCACATCCCGGTCACCGCCGCTCAACGGCTGTTCGGTGTGGACCGCATCGACGGGCTGGCCGTGAAGGCGCCGACGGCCGACAGCGTCGACGAGCTGCAGCCTCGTCTCGTCGCTGCCCTGCGAGACCGCTACGACGGGGAGGAGTTCTCCGCCGTCACCCAGACCCAGATCCTCGGCACCATCGGCCGCATCCTCGGCCTGCTCACGCTGGTGCTCGCGGCCATCGCCGCCATCTCGCTGCTCGTCGGCGGCGTCGGCGTCTCGAACATCATGCTCGTCAGCGTCCGCGAGCGGACCCGCGAGATCGGGCTGCGCAAGGCGCTCGGCGCCCGGCAGCGCGACGTGCTGCTGCAGTTCCTCATCGAGGCGGTGCTGCTCTGCGCCGTCGGGGGGCTCGTGGGCATCGCGCTCGGTGTCGGGGCGTCGATGCTCGCCACGGCCGTGTCGCCCCTCCCTGCCGTCATCGCCTGGTGGTCGCCGGTGCTGGCGTTCGCCGTCTCGGCGGCCGTCGGCATCTTCTTCGGCGTGGCACCTGCCCGCCGGGCTGGGAGGCTCGACCCGGTCGAAGCCTTGCGCACCGAGTGACGGGATAGCGTCACAGCATGAGCCGGTCCCTCGTCGTCCCGTGGGACGACGCGCTCGTGGCCTACAAGCTGAGCCCGGACCACCCGCTGAACCCCCTCCGGCTGGACCTCACGATCCGGCTGGCCCGCGAGCTCGGCGTGCTCGATCTCCCGCACGTCTCGGTGGTGCGGCCCGAGCCCGCGACGGACGACCTCATCGCGCGGGTCCACGAGCGCGGCTACATCGAGGCCGTACGGCGTGCGGGGGCGGACCCATCACAGCCGGATCCGGCGTGGGGCATCGGCACCCCCGACACTCCGGCTTTCGCCGGCATGCACGAGGCGTCGGCCCTGGTCGTCGGCGCGAGCCTGGCTGCCGCCGAGGCGGTCTGGACCGGCCGAGCAGAGCATGCCGTCAACATCGCGGGTGGGCTACACCATGCGATGCCGGGCGCGGCCAGCGGGTTCTGCGTCTACAACGACCCGGCTGTCGCGATCGCCTGGCTGCTCGAGCAGGGCGCAGAGCGGGTCGCCTACGTGGACGTCGACGTGCACCACGGTGACGGGGTCGAGCGCACGTTCTGGGACGAGCCGCGGGTGCTGACCGTGTCGGTGCACGAGAGCGGTCGCTACCTCTTCCCCGGGACCGGATTCCCGGACGACTGCGGTGGGCCGGAGGCGGGTGGGCAGGCGGTGAACCTGGCGCTCCCGCCGGGCACGTCGGACGGCGCCTGGCTGCGGGCGTTCCACGCGGTCGTGCCGCCGCTGCTGGAAGAGTTCCGGCCCGAGGTTCTGGTCACCCAGCACGGCTGCGACAGCCATGTCACCGACCCGCTGGCCCATCTGGGTCTCACCCTCGACGGCCAGCGCACGTCGTACGAAGCCCTTCACCAGCTCGCTCACCGGTACTCAGGTGGTTCCTGGATCGCGTGCGGCGGTGGGGGGTACCAGCTGGCCCATGTCGTTCCGCGGGCCTGGACCCACCTGCTCGCCGAGGCGGCCGGCGCTCCGATCCCGCCGGAGACCGCCGTCCCCGAGGCCTGGCGCGAGTACGTCGGCGACCGGTACGGCCTCGATGCGCCGCGGCGGATGACCGACGGCGCCACCCCCACGTGGCGCGACTGGGCGGACGGCTTCGACCCGGCGGACCCCGTCGACCGGGCGGTCCTGGCGACCCAGCGGTCGGTGTTCCCGGCTCACGGGCTCAGCGGCCCGCTGGGGTGAACGTCGGGGGCGTGCACCCGTTCGGGTGATCGAGTCCCAAGAGGAACGGCCGACCACTGTTCGGGGAGTCCCAGGCTGGGACTGAGGAGGTGTCGGGTGCGCCGGTTGAGCCTGCTGCAGCGTTTCGCCGCGGTCAGCCTCGCGCTCGTGCTCGCGCTCGGGGTCCTGATGGCCCAGCTGCTGGCGACGATGATCTCCAACCGAGCCCTCGAGGCAGCGGCTGACGCGGCGGCGCTGAGCGCGTCCGTCGCCATCCAACCGCTGCTCGCGCCGGAGGACCTCGCCCGAGAGCTCCCGGCCGGCAAGGGCGCCGCGCTCGACGAGGCGGTCGCCAGGTTCAACGGCAGCTCCGAGATCGCCCGCATCAAGATCTGGCACCACGACGGCGACCTGCTCTACGTCGCCGACCCGCACACTCGACTGCCCAGGGCGGCGACGACCGGCGGCGGGGGCTCCCACGCGATGGAGCACGCCCTCGAGGGTGACATCGAGGCCGAGATCATCACCGACAGCAGCGAGCCGGGGAACCGGGCCCTGCTCGAGCGCTACGGGCCGCTGTTCGAGGTCTACGTGCCGATCACCTACGGCGCGGCGAGCGAGCCGGCGGGGGTGTTCGAGCTCTACCTGCCGTACGCGCCGGTGCGCGCCGGGATCCGGGCCGACACTCTGCGGGCCGTCGGCCTGCTGGCCGTGGGGCTGCTGGTCCTCTGGGCCGGCCTGTTCCGCACCGTGGCCACGGCCTCGCGACGGCTGCGGGCGGAGTCGCGCCGCAACGAGCACCAGGCGCTGCACGACGCCCTGACCGGGCTGCCGAACCGCACGGCGCTGCAGGAGCGCATCGAGCGCGCCCTGTCGTCGTCGACGCCCGGACGCTCGAGTGCCCTCGTCCTGCTCGACCTCGACCGGTTCCGGGACGTCAACGACACCCTCGGGCACCGCCACGGCGACGCGTTGCTGCGCGAGGCGGCAACGCGGCTGTCCGCGCACGTCGGGAGCCGTGGCACGGTTGCCCGCCTCGGGGGCGACGAGTTCGCCGTCCTGCTGCCCGACGTCACCGACGCCCAGACCGCCCTGGTCGAGGCCGACGCCCTGCGGGAGGCCCTGCGCGCTCCGGTGGAGGTGGACGGGGTGGCGCTGGTCGTCGAGGCCAGCGCCGGTCTCTCGCTGCACCCGGCGGACGCCGCCGACGCGAGCGCGATGCTCCAGCACGCGGACGTCGCGATGTACGTCGCCAAGCGCACGCACCGCGGTGTCGCGGTCTACGACCGCGCCGACGACGAGCACAGCCCCGAACGGCTGAGGCTGCTGGCCGACCTGGCCCGCGCCATCGAGTCCGGCGAGCTGGTCCTGCACTACCAGCCCAAGTGCGCCCTCGACGGCACGGTGCACGGCGTGGAGGCTCTGGTCCGGTGGCAGCACCCCGAGCGGGGGCTGCTGCCGCCGGCGGAGTTCATCCCGGCCGCCGAGCGCACCGGGCTGATCCACCCGCTGACCGACGCCGTGCTGGCCGCCGCCGTCGCGCAGGCGCGGCGCTGGTACGACGCGGGCACGCCGACGCAGGTGGCGGTCAACGTCTCGACCCGGACGCTGCTCGACGCCGGTTTCGCCGACCGGGTGCTGGCCCACCTGTCCGCGCACCGCACGCCGGCCGAGCTGCTCGGTCT
>JBOGDX010000345.1:0-4072 GCA_050743225.1 Actinomycetes bacterium
ATGCTCGGGATGTTGCGGGGTTGGCGCTTGTAGGACTGACGGTGCGGCCGGCGCCGGGCGCGGCCGGTCCGCAGAGCGCGGGTCAGCTCCCGGCGCAGTTCTCCGCGTCCCTGGACGTAGAGGGCCTGATAGATGGTCTCGTGCGTCACGTGCATCTCCGGACGCTGGGGAAACCGTGCTCGCAGAGCCTGGCAGATCTGTTCCGGGCTCCACCGCATGGTGAGGTGATCCTGGATGAAGTCGCGCAGTTCCCGGTTCTGCCCGATCTTCCCTGCCTTGGGCCGGGGCCGACGGGCATCAGCGCGGGCCTGGGCGGCGTAGGGCCGGTAGGCCCAGCGGGAGGTGTTGCCGCGTAAAGGCATGCCGTTGCGGCGTATCTCCCGGCTGACAGTCGAGGGACTACGGCCCAGCTCGACGGCGATCTGCCGGATCGTGGCCTTCTCCCGGAGCCGGTCGGCGATGTGGATGCGGTCCGCCTCGCGCAGGTAGCGGGACGGACCGGAAGGCGACCCCTCCTTGCAGATCGGAGGGGCCGCCTTCTCCCGGCCCTTGTGGGCATGGCGACCATTGCGCCACTTCTTGCCCGTCCGCACGTCAATACCGACGACCCGACAGGCTTCCCTGCTGCTATAGCCCTGCTGCATGAGCTGGAAGTATGCCGCCCGCTCACGGGTCAGCCTTCTCCTGCCCTGCGGCTTCCTGTCCTCGCGGATCTCGAAGTCCATCGCGCCCCTTGAGCTGGGGTGTTGCGACGACCACTAGAACTCAAGCGTCAGCCGGTGGGCCCCTCTCGTTTCCTACGTGCCTGATCTGCACCACGCGCAGCGTGGCCGAAGGCCTTCCCAGGGAGCGCCGAACGAGAGTCAGACCATCGGGGCCGCGGCCCCGCACAACCTTTCGCGGAGGAAGCAGGTCTTCTGTGTATGTTTGGTGAAGTTCTGGCTCGAAGGCCTCATCTCGCGCCAATGCCGCCTACAGCTGCACCTGTTCGGCATGACTTCACCGAGTACGACCGCATGGCACGGGCCGGCGGCGGCCTGGAGCCACCCCCTCATGGACCGCGAAAACGACACCCCCACGCTCATCGCCGGGGCGTGACAGCGGCTCAGCACGGACCCCCACCCTCGGAGAGGAACGCCTATGGACCCACGCAGTTACCGCATGGTCGTGTCGACCAAGCAGGACTACGTCACGTCGTGCGCCACCGCGGAACGCCAGCTGTACGCATGGCTGGAGGGGAAGCACTACGACGCTTCTGCCTTCGACGAAGGACGCAACGAGATCGCACCGAAGGCCACCCTGGACCGAGACTCGGCCTCAGGCCGGCACGGCGCCTACACCCGCTGGCGGATGCGCGAAACTCCCTCGGAATCCACCGGAACATGGCAGTCGACCCTGACCGTCCGCGCGGACCCACGGGACGACCGGGCCCGTACCTGGATCCAGGTCGACATCGAGCACCGTCCTGCCGCCGGGAACCAGCTACCGAGGCGGGCCAACACCCCTGGAATCGCACGCCTGTTGCTGGAGTCGCTCAACGCCGAGGACGGCCTGGCCGAGGTCAAGGCCAAGCCGTCCTTCATCGAAGCGGACGATGTCGACGAGGTGATCGAGGAGCTGTGCGACGAGGAACGCCGCCTGCCGATCGTCGTCGCCAGCGTGCCGTTCAACAGGGACCCGGACGTCTGGGCCGAATCGAGAGTGGAGAAGGCGTTCAGCAACCTCGCGGGACTGGCCGTGCTGTACGTCCTGTCTCCACAGGCTCAAGCTTCCTTCAACCAAGCCCTGGAGTTCCATCCTGAAGTTCCCCCCTGATGTTGGACAGCGGGTGGTTACGCTGCGGGGGTGAGCTGCTGTTGTAGCAGCGTTCGCGTTTCGAGTGGGGTGAGGTACCCGTGCTCGGGGTGCCGGCGGAGCCTGCTGCGGTTGTATTCAACCTCGATGAAGCGGAAGACGTCGGCGCGGGCTTGTGCCCGGGTTTCCCAGACGGTGGTGCCGATTTCCGCCTTGAGCACTCCGAAGAAGCTCTCAGCTGCGGCGTTGTCGTAACAGGAGCCGGTTCGGCCCATGCTCTGCAGCAGTCCCAACTGCTCTGTCAGGGACTGGAATTGGGCGGAGGTGTATTCGCTTCCGCGGTCGGTGTGCATGATGCAACCGGGTTGCAGGCCGCCGCGTGCGGCGGCCATCTTCAGTGCGTCGCAGACGAGTTCGGCGCGGTGGTGATCGGCCATCGCGTACCCGATCACCTCCCGAGTCGCCAGGTCGATGACGGTGGCCAGGTACCACCAGCCCTGGAGCGTGGGCAGGAAGGTGATGTCCCCGACGAGTTTCGTGCCCGGCCTGGTCGCGGTGAAGTCCCGGCCGATCAGATCGGCAGCCGGTGCCACCTTCTTATCCGGCCGGGTCAGTCCGCGACGCTTGCGGCGCGTGATCCCTCGGATATCCCGCTCGGCCATGACCCGCTCGACTCTCTTTCGGTTGATCGCCTGGCCGGCCCGGCGAAGAGCGGCGTGGACGCGCGGCACCCCGTAGGCACCGCGTGAGTCGGTGTGGACCTTGCGGATCTGTGCCGCCAGGGCGTCCTCGTCCGCCTGACGGGCGGCAGCGGCCGGCCGGGCGGCAAGCCATGCATAGAACGAGGAGCGGGCCACATCGAGGACCCGGCACAAGAGCGCGACGCCGTGGGTGGTCTTCTCCGCCTCGATGAACGCGTAGACGCCGTTCATCGATCGCTCTCCCTTGCGAAGAAGACCGTCGCTTTTCGCAGCACCTCGATCGTCTGTTGCTGTTCACGGTTCTGCCGCCGCAGCCTGCGCAGCTCATCCTTCTCCGCGCTGGTCAGCTCACTCGCAGGTCCCTCGCCGCGGTCGGTCCTATCCTGCCGGACCCAGTTCCGCAGGCCCTCAGGACTGACGCCGAGTTCCCGGGCAACCTCGGTCACCGTCCGGCCCGAAGAGCCGACCAGCGCGACCGCGTCCCGCTTGAACTCGGGCGTATACCGCTTGCTCATGTTGCTCTTACTCACTGACTGGCACTGCTTCCTCCGGGACCACCGGTCCCAGTATCAGGCTGTCCAGCTCAACGGGGGAACTTCACCTAGTAGCACCGGCGAACCGCGGTCAACACCGGTAATCGCGCAACACCTAACGCCAGTCCCCGGTGCGGTGACGAGCACGGCGACGATACGCGCAGCTTTGTCCCGCCGCTGAGCGTGCGCGACGGAGCGGCGTAGCACTGCGCGAGGACGTCAACATAGACGGTTGACCAGAGCGAATGCATCCTCGGTCTTGGGGTGGTTCTTGCCCAGTTGGGTGTGCAAGATCTGTGCTCCCCGGCGCGCGAGGTCCACTGCGGTCGGCTCGTTCAACGCGTGCAGGGCTCGGGCCTTGAACAGCAGGCCGTACCCGATGTACAGGTGGTCCGGCGCGTAACTGGCCTCGCGGATCCGCAGCGCCCGCGAGATCAGTGGCACGACAGTGGCGTGGTCGCCGAGGTCGAAGTGGACGGTCGCCAGTGCCACCAGGTCGAAGCTCACGTACGGGTCGTTCGGGCCGTACGCCGCCTCATCGATCTGCAGCGCCCGCTCGGCCAGTGGCAGCGCCGCCCGGTGTTCACCGAGCAGGCACAGCGTCCGCGCAAGCGTAGCCAGGTCTGTCGCGATGACGGGACTGTCCGCGGGCAGGCAGGACTCGTGCAGGCGCAACGCGCGCTCCGCCATCGGGCGTGCCTTCTCCGGCGCGCCGAAGTCCTTGTGGATCTGTGCCAGGGTGATCAAGTCGAAGCCGACCTCCTCGTCCCGTCCCTCGAGCGACTCGTCGATCGCGAGGGCACGTTCACACAGAGGCAGCGCCACCGAGCAATCCCCGATCTGGATCAGGAATTCCGAGGCCAGCCTCAGCAGTACCGCGGTCTCCGCGGCGCACTCGGCCGGTGGCTCCTCCTTGGTCACCGCAATGACGTGCGGGAGCAACTCTTGCCACCGCGGCCGCGCGTCCGGGTCACCGTGGATGTCGTCGGGCACGGCCGCCAACAGCGCACGACACAGCTGGACCCGAGCGTCAGTGCGCACCTC
>JBOGDX010000346.1:0-4063 GCA_050743225.1 Actinomycetes bacterium
GGGCGGAGTCCGGTGTCCCGATCGTCATGCTGACCGCCAAGACCGACACCATCGACGTCGTGGTCGGCCTGGAGTCCGGCGCCGACGACTACGTGGTCAAGCCGTTCAAGCCCAAGGAGCTGGTGGCCCGCATCCGGGCCCGGCTGCGC
Organism: Actinomycetes bacterium; assembly: GCA_050743225.1. GTDB lineage: Bacteria > Actinomycetota > Actinomycetes > JACCUZ01 > JACCUZ01 > JBOGDX01. The sequence continues at coordinate 150 of JBOGDX010000346.1, forward strand.
CGCAGCGAGGAGCCGGCGCCCGAGCTGCTGGAGATCGGCGACCTGGTCATCGACGTCGCCGGCCACTCGGTCAAGCGGGACGGCTCGTCGATGGGCCTGACGCCGCTGGAGTTCGACCTCCTGGTGGCGTTGGCGCGAAAGCCGTGGCAGGTCTTCACCCGCGAGGTCCTGCTCGAGCAGGTGTGGGGCTACCGCCATGCCGCCGACACCCGGCTGGTCAACGTGCACGTGCAGCGGCTGCGCTCGAAGGTCGAGCGCGACCCGGAGCGGCCGGAGGTCGTGGTGACGGTGCGCGGCGTCGGGTACAAGGCGGGGCCAGCCTGACCGACTCAGTGGCCGCCGACGGGCCGGCGAGCACCACGGCACTCGCCGCCCGGGTGAGACGCGACCTCAGACGCCGCTGGCGGCGCGCGGTCGCGATGTGGCGACGGTCGCTGCAGCTGCGTGTGGTTACTACGACGACCGTATTCACGCTCGTGGCCATCATGGTCCTGGGAAACATCCTCATCACGCGCGTCCGCGACGGCCTGCTCGACGCGAAGAGGCAGGTCTCGCTCGCCGAGGCGTCCGCCGGGACCCGGACATCGCAGGAGGCCTTCGACTCGGCCGACCGCAGCGAGGGCGTGGCCGTCTACGACGTCCTCGTCCCCGACCTCGTGCGGACCCTGTCCAAGGGTGGTGCCCCGGAAGGGTCCCGGGACGTGGTCCTGCTCCGCGGTCCGGACATCGACGCGCCCGAGGCGCCGCTGGGCCGCAGCTCGTTCGGCGCCGACGTCGATGCCGTCCCCGACGAGCTCCGCGCCGCGGTGCAGACCGAGGCCGCCCAGCTGTGGACGTACGGCCAGGTCCGCCGCAGCGCGGGGCAGACCGTCCCGGTCGTGGTGGTCGGGGCGCCTGTCGTCGTCCCGGAGATCGGCAGCTACGAGCTGTACTTCCTCTTCCCGCTCGACAAGGAGCAGGACACCCTCGGTCTGGTCCGCCGCGCCCTGCTGCTGGCCGCCTTCGGCTTGGTTGTCCTGGTCGGCGGGATCGCCTGGCTGGTGACGCGGCAGGTGGTCACGCCGGTGCGGATGGCCGCCCGGATCGCCGAGCGCCTGTCGGCGGGTCGGCTCGAGGAGCGGATGCGCGTGCGAGGCGAGGACGACCTCGCCCGGCTGGCGGCGTCCTTCAACCGGATGGCGGCCAACCTCCAGCAGCAGATCCGCCAGCTGGAGGACCTCTCCCGTGTTCAGCGCCGGTTCGTCTCCGACGTGTCGCACGAGCTGCGGACGCCTCTGACGACGGTCCGGATGGCCGCGGATGTGCTGCACGAGGCCCGGTCCGGGTTCGACCCGTCGGTGGAGCGCAGCGCGGAGATCCTGCAGAACCAGCTCGACCGCTTCGAGTCGCTGCTCGCCGACCTGCTCGAGATCAGCCGCTACGACGCCGGTGCCGCGGTCCTGGACGCGGAGCCGACCGACGTGGTCGGCATCGCCCGCCACGTCATCGAGGCGATGGAGCCGCTCGCCGACCGTCGGGGGAGCGAGCTGGTGCTGGTCATCCCTCGTCAAGCCTGCGTGGCGGAGGTGGACAGCCGCCGGATCGAGCGCATCCTGCGCAACCTCGTCGTCAACGCCATCGAGCACGGCGAGGGGCGCCCGGTGACCGTCCTGATCGCCTGCGACGACGACGCGGTGGCGGTCGCGGTCCGCGACCACGGGGTGGGCCTCTCGTCGACCGACGTGCCAATGGTGTTCAACCGGTTCTGGCGGGCCGACCCCGCGCGCGCCCGCACCACCGGGGGCACCGGCCTCGGACTGTCCATCGCGCTCGAAGACGCGCACCTGCACCACGGGTGGCTGCAGGCGTGGGGGCAGCCCGGGGACGGGTGCCAGTTCCGGCTGACCCTGCCGTGCCGGCCCGGTGCGGAGCTGCAGGGCTCGCCGATCCCGCTCGAGCCTCGCGATGCCGCCCGCCGCAACCGGCAGGTGCGGGTCGGTGAGCCGTACCGCAGCGTGGGCGCCCCGGATGCCGCCGATGTCTAGGAGCCCGAGGTCCGGGTGGCTGCGCACGGTCGCCGCCCTGATGCTGGCGGCGGCCCTGCCGGCCTGCGCGACCATTCCGACGTCCGGGCCGGTTCGCCAGGGTGGCGACCCCGGGGTCGAACGTCAGGATGTCGCGGTCCCGCCGATCGGCGAGCCCCCGGCCCGCGGGGCTTCACCCGAGGACATCGTGCTGGGTTTCCTGCGGGCGAGCGCCGACTTCCTGGGCGACCATGCCGTCGCGCGGCAGTACCTCACCCCCGAGGCCCGCCCGCGGTGGCGACCGTCCACGGGTACGTCGGTCTACGACCGGGCCCGGGCACCCCTGACGGTGCAGGCCGGGGCGGACGGCACGGTCACCGCCCGCGGCGCGCAGGTCGCGACGATCGACGCGGAGGGCTCCTACCGACGTACGTCCCAAGGCTCTGAGGTCGCGCGCACGTTCCGCCTGGACCGGATCGGCGGCGAGTGGCGCATCGCCGACCTCGAGGACGGGCTGCTGCTGTCGCTGGTGGACGTGCAGGAGAGCTTCCGCCCGGTCTCCCTCTACTTCCTGTCCCCGTCGCGCAACACGCTGGTGCCGGACACGGTCCTGCTGCCGGAGCTGCCCGGCCTGTCGACCCGGCTGGTGTCCCGCCTGCTGCGCGGTCCGTCGGCCTCGCTGCGCGGAGCGGTCGGGACGGCCTTCCCGCGGGGCACCGAGCTGGAGGTGCAGTCGGTGCCGGTGCGGGACGGGCTCGCCACGGTCCGCCTCGACGAGGCCCCGCTGCGCGCCGAGGACGACGCGCGCGAGCAGATGTCGGCGCAGGTCGTGTGGACCCTCAAGCAGCTCGGCCCGGAGATCCAGCGCATCCGGATCACCGCGGGGGGTGAGGACCTCGTCGTGTCCGGTGTCAGCGAGGAGCAGGACCGGGACTCGTGGCAGACCTTCGACCCCGACGGCCTGGCCGAGGGGGCGACCGTCTACGTCGTGCGTCGCGGACAGGTCGGCCGCATCATCGAGGGCAGCTTCCAGCCCGTGGAGGGGGCGGCCGGCTCCGGGCAGGTGTCGCTGCGCACCCCTGCGGTGTCGCTGGACACCGACCGGATCGCGATCGTCGGCGAAGGCGGGTCGATGCTCTCGGTGGGCCGGCTCGCCGCGGACGCGCCGCTGGAACCGGTCCTGACCGGCGGCGACCTCAGCCAGCCGTCGTGGGACCCGATCGGGAACCTGTGGGTCGTCGACCGGGCCGCCGGGACGTTGCTGGTCCTCGTCGACGGCGAGGGCACCCCGACGCGGGTGGAGCTTCCCAGGCTGCCCGGCGGCAGCCCGAGCCAGGTCGCGGTTTCGCGTGACGGCGCGCGCGTCGCTCTGGTGACCGGCACGAGGGGCGACGCACGGCTGGTCGTCGGCGCGCTGACCGGGGTCGACGCGCTCGGCACCGAGGGGGAGAGCCCCCCGGCGGTGACCCTCGTCGCACCCGGTGAGGTGCTTCCTGACCTGCGCGGGGTGCGCGACGTGTCGTGGTCCGACGCCGGGACCCTCACCGTGCTCGGCAGCCGCGACGGGCTTCCGGTGCGGCCGGTGGAGACCAGCACCGACGGCTACGAGGTGCGCGAGGTCGAGCCGCAGAACGAGCCGGTCTCGGTCGCGACGGCCCCGGTCGCCCTGCAGACCGGCCCCCTCGTCGTGGGGACGTCCGACGGGCGGCTGGAGCAGTACACGGCCGGCCGGGGCTGGGTGAGCCTAGGCCCCGGGTCGGACCCGACCTACCCCGGCTGACCGGGTCGTCCACACGGCGGAGTCGTCCACCACCCTCGAGGCCATCGCGCCGGAGGTGCGCGGCATCCGCGAGCCTGGGCGGGTGCTCGCCCCGCTCCGCCCGGTCCACGCCGCCCTGGCCGGCCTGGCGG
>JBOGDX010000347.1:0-4058 GCA_050743225.1 Actinomycetes bacterium
GTCCAGGGTGTGCCGCAGGTGCCGGCCGAGGCGGGCCAGCCCCCTCGGGTCGTTGCCGCGGGCCTGCTCGACCAGGAACGCCTCCGCGCCGCGCACCGTGTCGGCGGCCAGCTGTGCGGGGCAGTGCGTCCAGCACCCGGCAGGCCACCGCCGCGTGCTCGGCGGAGACCTCCCCGGCGGCGAACGCCGCCCGTAACCCGGCCCGGCCACCGCCCGGCCCCTCCGGGCCGGGGTCGGGGTCGGGGCCGGGGACCAGCGGGCCGGCCGGGTCGTCGTGCAGCGCCCGCGCGGTGTCCACCAGCCGCTTCGCGGCGCCCGGGTGCAGCCGCAGCCGGTGCCGCAGCCAGCCCGCCGTGGAGACCGCGCCCGCCTGGACGGCGGCGCCGCGGGCGTCGACCTCCCGCACCAGCCGGTGCAGCGAAGCGTCGCCGCGGCACTGCAGCCGGTGCAGCTCGGCGGTCGCCTCCAGCAGCTGCGCCGACGACAGGGTCCACAGCTCGGCGTCGGCCAGCTCATCTAGGGCCGTCGCGAAGTGGTCGAGCGCGGCGGTCACCGGGTCGGTGAGCGGCGGGTCGAGCACCTCGGACATGGGACCAACCTAGCCGCCACCCCCGACAGAACCCCCCGCCCGTCGTACCCCGAGAAGCCCTTTGTGGACAAGGGATTCTGTCCACAACCAACGCCGGGTCTTGCCGTCGCGGGACGACTCCAGCGTTCGTCGCAAGGTCAGGCAACCATCCACGGCTCCCGCCGCGTCTTGTACGCCGGCCGTCCACCGACACTGACCACAACAGTGGCCTGCCGACAGGCCCCAGAGGAGTCGATCGTGACTAACCTCACGCACAACGGTCGCGGTGGCAACCATTGCCCTGTCGACCTTCCCACTTCTCGCCATCCCCGCGGTCGCCGACACGTCCGGCACCAAGGCTGGCATCGAGCACGCCGAGCGAATGGCTGCGGGCAGCGACCCCGCGTCCAAGGCGCAGATCGAGCGACGCGAGCGGGAGAAGCTCACGACGGGCGGCGGTTCAGAGCAGCCGACCCCTTCGTCCCCGTCCCGGTCCGGCGACACGGAGCTGGAGCTCGTGGACGTGCGCTCCGCCACGTTCCGGCCCGGGCCGAGCGACCCCTCCGCTGACACCTTTGGCGACCCGGGTGTCTACTGCACCGGGCTCGGCTGGTCACCGGACAGTCGTGCCCTCATCGTCCCCCGCAGCGAGGCCTCCTTCGTGGCAGACCTCCGCGGGCGGATCCTGCAACGCCTGCCCGACCGGCACGCGGTGAACAACTCGATGTCCTGGTCGCCGGACGGACGACTGATCCTGCTATACGACCCGCAGGCAGTCCGGTTCGTGGTGCGGGACCTAGGGGACGGGTCGGAGACGGTCCTCCGACCAGGCAGGGGCGGACCCGCGGCTATGGACACACCTCGAGGTCGGAAACCGCGTGGTCGAGTCCGTCAGCTGGTCACGCGACCTCAGCGGGACCACCCGCGACTGACCCTCTGCTGGACCAGCATCTCTATCCTCGGCCGGTGCGCCTCGTCGACCACCTGCCGGTGGACCCGGACCCCGACGCGCTCTTCGACGCGTTCTCGACATGGACCACGGCCCAGGGCCTCGACCTCTATCCCGCGCAGACCGAGGCGCTGATCGAGCTCGTCTCGGGCAGCAACGTCATCCTCGGCACACCCACCGGCTCCGGGAAGAGTCTGGTCGCCGCCGGCGCCCACTTCGCCGCGCTCGCTCGGGGCCAGCGCAGCGTCTACACCGCGCCGATCAAGGCGCTGGTCTCGGAGAAGTTCTTCGCACTCTGCGCGATGTTCGGCGCGGACAAGGTCGGCATGCTCACCGGCGACGCGTCGGTCAACCCGAATGCGCCGATCATCACCGCAACCGCCGAGGTCCTCGCCAACCAGGCGCTTCGTGAGGGAGCCGACACCGATGTCGGGCTCGTGGTGATGGACGAGTTCCACTTCTACGCCGACCCCGACCGCGGCTGGGCCTGGCAGGTCCCGCTGCTCGAGCTGCCGCACGCGCAGTTCCTGCTGATGTCGGCCACGCTCGGCGACGTCTCGCGGTTCGAGGAGGATCTCACCTGCCGGACGAGTCGCCCCACTGCTGTCGTCGCGACCGGTGAGCGACCCGTCCCGCTCACCTACTACTACGCCACGACGCCGGTGCACGAGACGTTGGAGGAGCTGCTCGCCACCGACCGCGCGCCGGTGTACGTCGTGCACTTCACCCAGGCCGCGGCCCTCGAACGTGCGCAGGCGCTGACCAGCGTCAACGTCGCCACCCGCGCGCAGCGCGACGCGATCGCGGCGGAGATCGGTGGATTCCGGTTCACCGCCGGCTTCGGCAAGACCCTGTCCCGCCTGGTCCGCCACGGCATCGGCGTGCACCACGCCGGGATGCTCCCCCGCTACCGGCGCCTGGTGGAGACCCTCGCCCAGGAGGGACTGCTCAAGGTGATCTGCGGCACCGACACCCTCGGCGTCGGCATCAACGTCCCGATCCGCACGGTGCTGGTCACCGCGTTGAGCAAGTACGACGGGAAGCGGACCCGCCATCTCACGGCGCGCGAGTTCCACCAGATCGCGGGCCGCGCTGGTCGGGCTGGCTTCGACACCGCCGGGACCGTCGTCGTGCAGGCACCCGACCACGTCGTGGAGAACGAGCGGGCCAAGGCCAAGGCCGGCGACGACCCGAAAAAGCTGCGCAAGCTGGTCAAGCGGAAGCCACCGGAGGGCTTCGTCTCGTGGGGCGAGCCGACCTTCGAGCGGCTCGTGTCGTCGGACCCCGAGCCGCTGGCGTCGAGCTTCACCGTCTCGCACTCCATGCTGCTCAACGTCATCGCCCGCCCCGGCGACCCGTTCCAGGCGATGCGGCGGCTGCTCGAGGCCAACCACGAGTCCCGCCCGGCGCAGCTGCGCCACATCCGCCATGCGATCGGCATCTACCGCGCCCTGCTCGCCGGCGAGGTCGTCGAGCGGCTGGCCGCCCCGGAGGCGGACGGGCGGCAGGTCCGCCTCACCGTCGACCTGCAGCCCGACTTCGCCCTCAACCAGCCGCTGTCACCGTTCGCGGTGGCCGCGCTGGAACTGCTGGACAGCACCTCCGCGACGTACGCCCTCGACGTCCTCTCCGCCCTCGAGTCGACCCTCGAAGACCCGCGTCAGGTCGTGCAGGCGCAGCGGAACAAGGCGCGCGGCGAGGCGGTAGCCGCGATGAAGGCGGAGGGCATCGAGTACGACGAGCGGATGGAGCTGCTCGAGGACGTAAGCCACCCCCAGCCGCTCAAGGACCTGCTGGAGCACGCCTACGAGTCCTATGGCCGCGGGCACCCATGGGTCGCCGACCACGAGCTGCGCCCCAAGTCGGTCGCGCGGGACATGTCCGAGCGGGCGATGACCTTCACCGAGTACGTCGCGTTCTACGGTCTCGCGCGATCCGAGGGGCTCGTCCTGCGCTACCTGGCGGACGCCTACAAGGCACTGCGCCAGACGGTCCCTGAGCAGTCCCGCACCGAGGAGCTGCGTGACCTCACCGAGTGGCTCGGCGAGCTGGTCCGACAGGTCGACTCCAGCCTGCTCGACGAGTGGGAGCGCCTCACCGCACCCGCAGCGGAGGCAGGCCCCGTGCACGTCCGGGACGAGACCCCGCCGGCGGTGACCTCCAACACCCGGGCCTTCCGGGTGCTGGTGCGCAACGCGATGTTCCGCCGCGTGGAGCTGGCGGCACTACGCCGTTACGACGTGCTCGGGGAGCTCGATGCCGATGCGGGGTGGGACGCCGAGGCGTGGGCGGACGCGATGGCGGCGTACTGGGCGGACCACGACGAGATCCATACCGGTGCCGATGCCCGCGGCCCGCAGCTGCTGGTCATCACCGAGGAGCCCGGCCGCTGGCTGGTGCGGCAGGTCTTCGACGACCCGGCCGGCGACCACGACTGGGGCATCTCGGCCACCGTCGACCTGGCCGCCTCGGACCAGGCAGGTGAGGCGGTCGTCGTCGTCACCGCGGTCGACCGCACCGACTGAGCCCGTCCTCCCCCAC
>JBOGDX010000348.1:0-4039 GCA_050743225.1 Actinomycetes bacterium
GCTCAAGCTCCGCCGTGGATCCGCGGTCCTGGTGCGCGAGCGCCGGTACTTCGTCGACAACGAACCGGTCGAGCTCGCCACGTCGTACATCCCGTGGAACCTCGCCTCCGGAACTCCGATGGCTGAGAAGGACACCGGACCGGGAGGTATCTATGCGCGACTCGAGGAGCGCGGGCATCGGTTGGCGAAGTTTACGGAAGAGGTCCGTTCGCGCAGTCCCCTGCCGGAGGAACGTCGCAGCCTGCGGCTGGCGGATGGCGTGCCGGTCATCGAGCTGAGGCGCACGGCCCGCGACGTTGATGGGCGAGCCGTCGAGGTCTGCGACACGGTCCTCGCGGCTGACCGCTTCGTCCTGACCTACGAGCTCCCGGCCACATAGGTCAGGGAGCGCCGAACAGCCCTCGAAGGCGGGGTCACCACGACCGCCATGATCAGCTCGACGAGGCTCCCGCATGAGGAAATCCATCATCTAGCGGGCTGACCGGTAGCGGTTGACCGCGTTGTCGCCCTCCCATCGCGTCGGTGAACGGGCTCGAACGGGGCGGGGTCCTTGCATCACTCCCCGATGTGGTGTTCGTTAGATAAGCTGGTGAATCGGGACGACTGGGAGAAAAGTGGGCAGCAAGCGGGCGAGGTTGCGCAGTGGCTTCAGTCTTGGCGGAGAAGCCGCTGAAGCGGACCGCCTCTTGGTTGATGCTTTCTACGAGTCAAGCGATTTCAGGGTCATCGAATCCCGGACCGATCATCGGTGTTTCATTGTTGGCCGGACGGGCGCCGGGAAGTCGGCTGCGCTGAAGCGTCTAGAGGAGATCAATCCTGCTCACGTGATCCGCATCAACCCTGAGAATCTCTCCTTGCCTTACATAACGAACCTGCAAGCAATCCGTTACCTGGATTCGCTTGAGGTGAACCTCGATACCTTCTGGCAGACTCTCTGGCGGCACGTTCTTCTGGTGGAGATCTTGCGGCACCGATACGAAGTAAACTCCCCCGATGCCAAAAACAACGTGCTGCGAGCGTTGAAGGAGAAATTTCGCAACGACAGGACCAAGCAGGCAGCCTTGAGCTACCTCGAGGAGTACGAAGGACGGTTTTGGTGCGAGGCGGACGAGCGTGTTCGCGAGATAACAGATAAATTCACCGAGAAGATCGACGCTGAGGCGGGCGCGAATATTGGTGCGCCTGGAATCGGCGCCAATGGTCGACTCAAGACCGGATACGAATCGACGACGGAGTCCCGGGCCGAACAGGTCGATCGCTTTCAGCGGATCGTCAATGAGAACCAGCTTGCCCGCCTGAACAAGATGATCGATGTCCTCGATGACGACATCCTCGCCTCTCCACATGACTATCGTTACGTTCTAATCGACGACTTGGACCGGGAGTGGGTCGATGGACGCATAGCCAACGACTTGATCCGGTGCCTGTTCGCGACCGTCTATAGCCTCCAGCACGTGCAGCATCTGAAGGTCCTGGTTGCCCTGCGCACCAACATTTTTCAAGAGTTGGATTTCGGTCGTCGCGGTGGGGGTCAGGAAGAGAAATTGAGAGCTCTCGTTCTCGACTTGCGTTGGACTCGGCCTGACCTCGAAGATCTGCTGGATGAACGGGTCAGAGTGGCCGCGAAGGAAGTCGATCTGGAGGCACGAACAATCTCGGATCTCCTTCCACGTGCGAATAGCACGAGGGGGAAGCCTCTGGACTATATCTTTGACCGCACCCTGCTTCGCCCTAGAGACGCTCTCGCGTTCGCAAATGAGTGCCTCAATGTAGGCGTAGGAAAAGGGCGCCTTGCCTGGAACGACATCAAGACGGCTGAACGGAACTACTCGGCTGGGCGCATCCTCGCTCTGCGTGATGAATGGAAGGGAACGTACCCCGGAATCGACCGAGTAGTGGAGGTCTTTCGACGCAGTCCGTTCCGAATAACACGAGATGACTTCCAGCGGCGCCTCGACGAAGTGATGCTGCTGCTTTCTGATCCACTCTTCCCTGGCGTGCATTGGCTTACGGCGGCCACCAACTCAATGTGGACCTCCGGGCCTGAGAGCACTTGGGCGGAGATATACCAGCCACTGATTCGTATCCTGTACAACATAGGGCTCGTCGGTATCGGCGCCGGAAATTCTGGAGCGCCAGTGTTCTTGCTGGATGATCCGAGGTTCGTAGAGCAGCAGAGCAACTTGGATGGCTCCGAGTATTTCTACATCCACCGCACCTATCACGAGGGACTCGACATGCGCCCGTCGCGGGACGGTCGCTCCGTGGGTTGACCATCAACCTGGTCTTTCATGCGCGGGCGTCGGCGGTGGCGAGCTGATCGACTTGATCTTGCTGGGCTTCGCCAGGACGCTTGCGGGCCCGGTGGCCCTAGTGTCGGGCCCTGACCTTCCGTGTGTCGTTGGGTGCGAGTCGGCAGCCACGCCGCGGAGCTCAGAACCGACACTCACGACCGATGCCACGCTTCGGTTGGGTCAGATTTGGGCGGGCGAGCCCAATCACGTAGCCCTACGATTGCCAGCGCGACAGAGTCGAGATCGCCAAGCCTGCACTCCTCAGCGTCGACACTGATCGCCTGGCGCGTGCCTTCATCGTGCCCTGACCGACGTGCGCGGCGGCCGAGCGGACTGACGGGGTCGACTAGCGGTGCCGTTCGGCGTCGCTCATGTGCGGTAGAGCTTCAGTCCAACCTGATTCACCACGAGCCGTACTTACGAGCGCGTCGTGCGTGTTTCGATGACGGTCCTTGGCGTCCGCCCGTTGAACGGCGCGTGACGTCGAACTGGGCGACGGGGAGAACCTTACCTACTTCCATGTCTAGTGCCTGCGCGGCGTGAGCCACCAGCCGTGCCAGGTATGCCGCCGGCCGCGGCCTGCCGGGTGGTGATCCCCTTACCCGCCATTCATCCATCTCCACATTCCATGCCACTCATCTAGACGAGTAGTCGTGCTCTGTGCCAGACTGCACGGCATGAACCGGCACGAACCGGACGAAGCGCCCGGACCGAGAGACTCGATGACGTTCGAGGACGCCGCCCGCCTCCTCCGCGTGGACACCACATCTGTGCAGCAAGCGGCGCTGTTGGGCGAGCTGCCCACCACGTCGCATCACGGCGAGTTGCGAGTCGACCGAGTCGCCCTCCAACTGCTCCTGAACCCCTACCTCCCGGCCGAGCGACAAGGAGCCGAAGCGTGACTCGCGACGATCTGCTCGATCTGCCTCCTGTGGTGGACCTACCGACTGCTGCCGAGGTCCTGGGGCTGGGTCGCAGCTGCGCCTACGAACTCGTTCGCACGGGCCATTGGCCCACACCGGTCCTCCGACTCGGGAGGCTCATCAAGGTGCCGAGCATGCCGCTCCTCGAACTCCTCGGTGTCGAGGTGGAACGACCAAGCCGATGAAGCGAGGGCACGTCCGCCAGCGGCACACCCGAAAGTGTCCCCGGACCGAAGACGGCGACTGGGCTCCGCACCGATGCCGAGGCTCGTGGGGGTTCCTCGTTGACCTGCGTCGGGACGGGACCGGCGAGCGACGGCAGATCACCAAGGCCGGCTTCGCAAGCAAGCGGGCTGCGATGCTCGCATTGCAGCGGTGTCTCGAGGACATGCACGGTGGCGTTGACGTCGAGACGCGAGGCACCGTCGCGGAGTACCTCGAAGAATGGATCTCATCCAAGCGCGCGCTGCGGCCCTCCACTCTGAAGTCCTACCGCGAGCACATTCGCCTCTACCTCGCGCCGCTGCTCGGCCACATCCCCCTCCGCGACCTGCGTCCCCGCCAGATCGACCTGATGCTGAACGAGCTAGTGCGCCCGCGCGCAAAGAGGTCACTGTCGCCAGCAACCGTTCGACGCATCCACTCGACCCTTCGCGTGGCGCTGAACGATGCAGTGCGACGCAGGCTGATCTCGCACAACCCGACCCAGCACGTCGAGCTGCCCACCGAGAGTCGGCGTCCCGCCACCGTTTGGACGCCTGAGCAGGTGACGGCCTTCCTCGATGGCTCGCGCAACGACCGCCTGTACGCCCTGTACCACCT
>JBOGDX010000349.1:0-4028 GCA_050743225.1 Actinomycetes bacterium
TCCCAGGGGCACGATGGGCGGCGCGCGCCGCCCGGCGTGCCCGGCGCTGAGGCCACGCGGGCGGCTCAGACGGAGGGTGCCGGGTCGGCCGCCCGCTCTCCCATGCTCGCGCGGACCACCTCGCGCAGCCGCATCCGGAGCCGTTCGGGGTCGCCGGCCGGCTCCGCATCCCGCAGCAGTTGCCAGAGCGGGGCGTCGAGGACGCGCCGCGGCGGGAGTGCGGTGATCCTCGACAGGATGTCCGCCGGGACCTGCTGGGGATCGGGCGTCACGTGTTCGGCCACGAGGCGCTGGTAGCCGTCCACCAGAACCGTTGACGTCGGGTCGAGCCCGACGACGACTAGCAGACCGGTCGGCTCGGTCCCGACGCGCAGGCAGGTGAGGTCGGGCCGGTGTTCCTGCAGGATGGCCAGGACCTTGTAGACATCGCCGGTCCACGACTTCGTGTGCCGCTCGCGTGCGGCCTCGTCGACCGTGCGGGGGAAGACGTCGTCAAAGACGACGACACTCGACGGTGCGGCGTGCCGCTCGACGTTGACGAAGTCGCGCAGTGCGAACTCGAACAGGTGCAGCCCGTCGATGAATGCCAGGTCCACAGGCCTCCCGCCGAAGGGCGCGAGCGGCTCGGGACGGGAGAAGTACTCGTCGCTGATGGTCCGGAATAGCGAGACGTCGCCGTCGAGCTCCGCCGTGACCCGGTAGGCGGGGTCGATCCCGACGCTGCGGCAGCGCGAGAGGGCCAGGCTGGTCCCGTTGCGCACACCGATCTCGAGGTAGGTCGCCGGCGAGAGCCGCTCGTGCAGCACACGGAGGAATTCGAGGTACCGCACCCGCCCGTCCTCTCATCGCGGACGAGCACCGTATCCTGCCCTTCGGTGCAGGCAGCGCACACGGGACCCGGCCATGCGCCCGGCGAAGCCCCGCCGTCCCGCACGTGCGACCGGCCACCCGGTGCTGACCGCACACAAGCCCGGCTACCACCCCCACCGCCACCACAGCGAGCAGCACGGGTCCGCGCCGACGGTGCCGTGCCGGCGCGGCGGCGAAATCAGCTGGCGAAGGAAGATCTGAAGGTCGCTGCTGATTTGACGAAGGGCTCACCGCACCGGAGGTTGCCAAGAGGCTGTGCAACGCCGATGCGGCCTTCACCCTCCGGACGTACGTCCACCTGTTCGACGGCGCAGCGTCCGCGAGACGGGGCTGGGCAGCCGCATCGCCGCTCGGCGGGCTGAGGCGCAGGGCACCAAGGTCGTCCCACTGCACACCGCGGGGTAACAGGCCGCTACGCGTCGGGTCGAGATGTGCGTCTCGGCCTCGACGACGATCAACGCACCGTGAGGCTGGCACCCTTTCGGCGGTTGCACGGGCCGCAGAGGATCTGCAGGTTCTCGGGCTGGCTGTTGCCGCCCATCGACACCGGGATGATGTGGTCGAACTGCAACTCGGTCGTACGGCTGCAGGCCCGGCACTTCCCGCCGTCACGCGTCCACACCAGATGCTTGATGTCGTCCGGGATGCCGCCGCGCTGCATCGGTGGCCGAGGGGCTGATCCCATTGCGACCGTCTGTTGCGCCCGGTCGATGTACTGCGCCTGGCGCTGTTGTCGCGTCACGAGGAGGGCGTGAACCTGAGCCGGTGTCAAGTCATCGTTGTCCCAGTAGAAGCGGTCCTGAAACTTCCAGTACGTGCGTTCACGGACGCGGGCGATCCGGCACGGGTACTGCCGCTGTTGTTCCTCCGACGCGGCCACATCGGTCTTGTGCACCTTGGCGACCGGGTACGACTGACGGCCGACCCAAAGATGGAGCCAGCCCTTTCCAGTGAAGATCCCTGGCGTGTGCGTCACGCGCACGTTCTCGGCCCGCCGAAGCACCGTGGCTCTCCTTCCCCGTGATGGCCCAATCGAGGTGGCATCGGCCACCATCGCTCGCGGCTTGAGCCGGGTCTCGTCCTACCGCGCCGTGTGTGGCGCTCCGTACCGTCCCCGGCATGGCACGCAGCAAGGACTGGAGCCGGGAGCCCAGCGAGTCCGAACCCGCGCCGGGCGAGGCGCTCAGCGCGACCGACCGTCCGGCGAAGGCGGCTCGCGACCCGGCGCGCAGGGCGGTCCAGCACGTGCCGCCCATCGCGCGCGCATACAACGGGTGGGAGAGAGCCGCCGAGCGTCGAGCCGTGAGGTCAGATGCGGCGAGTGATCGACCGCCTCTGAGCCCCGTCCGGGTCTGTCTGATGTGCGCCCGGCCCCGGATGGGTTCCAACTCAGAGGTACGGCGACCACTTGTCGAGCGCCGTGTCCAGTTGCTGGTGTGCCCACATCCTGGTTCCGAGTGCCCGATCACACTTTCGGCTGTCCTTGATCTCGGACATCGGGGGACCGCACAGGGACTCCAAGTCCACGTCAGCCGCTGCCTGCAGAGCAGCCTCGGTTTCGCTCACCAGGGAGGTCAGGCTGTCCGGCATGGTGAGCGCATCGAGATCGCGAATGGCCGTCTGCGCAGTCATCCCTGCCGTGACTTCCCGCGTGTAGCAGGACAACCGCTCAGCCTCCGCGAGCGGCCCGGGGTCCTTCATGGTGAGCGAGAACCGGCATTCGCCAGCCTTGTCGATCACTTCCCGCCAGTCCTTCTCGTAGCCCGCGAGGACGGACGCGACCTGCGCCTCTGTGGCAGCCGACGGCGTGGGGCTGGGCGTCTCAGAAGCCGCCGCCGGGGTGGAGTCCGATGGGGGCGCGTCCTCCGCCGCGCTTCCTGAACATGCGGACACTGACAAACCGATGAACAGTGCGACCGCCGCGGCATTCCCCGTCATGGACCTAGAGGCCAACCTTGTTGACCGCATAGACCGCCTGCGCGTGGGTGTAATCGTCACCCGCCGACGACGACAACTGCTGGACCAGCCCGTCGCGGGAGAACGGCGTCAGGTCGAGGTAGTTCTTCGCCGCCTTGACCGCCTGCTCGTTCCAGTTCACGTCGATGTGGTTGACCGCGAATACCGCGTCGGCCTTCGGGTAGCCGTCCCCGGCCTGCGAGGACAACTGCTGGATCAGGCCCTTCTTCGAGAATGGGGCGAAGTCGAGGTAGTTCTCAGCAGCCTGCACCGCGTTCTCCTGCGAGGCGGTCATCGCGGGCTCCTCCTCGGCAGCGGGCTGCTCCGCTGCAGCGGACGCGTCCTCCTGCGACCCCTGCGCCGTGGTCTCGGGCGCGGTGGGGTCGGAGGGGCTACTCGACGTCTCAGCGACGGACCGTGCGGCGTCCGGAGCATTGTCACCACCGCCACTCATCGCGCCGATGGCTACGAACAGAACGACCAGCGCGCCCAACGTCGTCAGAACCTTGTGACGGCCGAACCAACTGCCCTTCGGCTTGTCGTCAGTCCAGACCTGCCAGCCATCCGGTGCCGGTCCCCAAGCGGGGTCGGGCTGCCAGCCCGGCGGAGGCGTCCAAGCCTCCGGAGGCACAGGCCAGTTGGGTGGCGGGTTGTAGCGCTTGGTCATGAAATCCCCCGTGTGCGTGGATTGAGCCGCCGCTGAGACTAGGGGTTGGCCAGCCTGCCAGGGATCGGTTTGCACGATTTCTCCGGTGTGACGACGTCCATCTGCCACAGCTCCATCGGCCGGGCCCGCTCCCAGCGCTTCCACACCTGGCTGCGGCGAAGACGCCGCACCGGGTCGATCACCCCGGCCCGGACCAGGGCCCGATACACCGCCGACTCCGACGGCACCGGCTCGACGCCGCGGCGGACCAGCTCGACCACGATCCGCCGCGGCCCCCAGTACGGGCGGGACCGGCGCAGCTCCAGCACCCGCGCCGCCACCTCCGCGGGCATCTGGTGCGGGCAGGACGCCGGCCGATGCGACCGGTCGGACAGCCCGTCCAGACGCGACTGCTCATAGCGGGCCAGCCACCCGTGCAGGGTCTGCCGGCTCACCGCCCACTGGCCGGCCACCTCGGTGACGGTCCGTCCCTCGGCGATCATCTCCAGGACCGCCCGATTCCGCTGCTCAGCCACGCTCAACTCCCTCATACCGG
>JBOGDX010000350.1:0-4020 GCA_050743225.1 Actinomycetes bacterium
GGCCGCCGACGACGCCGCGCACGCCCGCCGCGAAACGGTCTCCAGCGAGCTGCAGGCCGAGCTGGCGGCTCGGGCTGCCACCGAGCTGGGGTCTGCGGGTGCCCGCGACGGCTCGACGGTCCCGGCCCGCCCGGGGACGCTGGCCTGGCCGGTGCTGGGGAGGATCTCGTCGCCGTTCGGCATGCGGGTGCACCCGATCACCGGCGTCTACAAGCTGCATACCGGCACCGACCTCAGCGCCCCCTGCGGCACGCCCATCCGGGCCGCCCGGGACGGCGTCGTGGTCGCCGCCGGCTGGAACAGCGCGTACGGCTGGCGCACCGTCGTCTCGCACGGGGTCGTCAAGGGCGTCCTGCTCACCACGACCTACAACCACCAGGACCGGCTCGGCGCTCAGGTCGGGACCCGGGTCGGCACCGGCCAGGTCATCGGCAGCGTCGGCTCGACCGGCTACTCGACCGGCTGCCACCTGCACGTCGAGCTGTTCGTGAACTCGAGCCTGGTCGACCCCGAGGGCTGGTTCCCGGCCCACTGACCCCCACCGCCCCACTGACGCGGTCCGGAAATCTTCCGGCGGGCTTGTTCGTTGGACAGGGCACGAACAACGCCGGACCCGAGGGACCGCATGACATCAGAGCCTCTCTCCCGCCCTGACTCCCCCGTCACCGACTCGCCTGTGCTCAGCCATGACCTCGACGACGAGGTGACCACCCCCGATCTGGTCCGCCTCTACCTCGACGAGATCGGCCGCGCTCCCCTGCTCGACGCCGCCACCGAGGTCGAGCTGGCGCAGCGGATCGAGGCGGGGCTCTACGCTCGCCACCTGCTCGACCAGCTGGGCCACCGGCGGGCGGTGAAGCTGCGCGCCGCGCGCAAGGTCGCCAGCTCTGCCGAGCTCACCCGGCTAGCCGACGACGGCGAGGCAGCCAAGCGCGTCTTCATCCGGGCCAACCTGCGCCTCGTCGTTTCCCTCGCCCGCCGCTACACCCGTGCCTCGATGCCGCTGCTCGACCTGATCCAGGAGGGGAACGTCGGGCTCGTGCGGGCAGTCGAGAAGTTCGACTACGCGCGTGGCTACAAGTTCTCCACCTACGCCACCTGGTGGATCCGGCAGTCGATCGGCCGTGCGATTGCCGAGCAGAGCCGGACCGTGCGGCTTCCCGTGCACCAGGTCGAGAAGCTCAGCCGGCTCTCTCGCGCCCGCCGCGACCTCCTCGCGAGCCTCGGCCACGACCCTTCCGACGAGGAGGTGGCGGTCGAGCTCGGCATCCCCGTCGAGCAGGTCCACGACCTCGACGCGATCTCGCGCACCCCGGCCAGCCTCGACGCCCTCGTCGGCGATGACGGCGGCACGACGCTGGGCGACCTCGTCGACGCCGCCGACCCGGGACCCGAGGACCTCGTCGTCGACCGGCACACCCGGGCCGGTCTCGTCGGCATGATCGACCGGCTCACCGAGCGGGAGGCCGAGGTGATCCGCTGCCGCTACGGGCTGGTCCCCGGCCCGAAGCAGACCTACGAGCAGATCTCCGTCCGGCTGGGCGTCTCGCGCGAGCGGGTGCGCCAGATCGAGCGCGAGGCACTCGACCACCTGCGCGGCTGGGTCAGCGAGTCGGCCTAGCCAGTCACGCTGTCGGCGGCTATGCGGGTGGGCCGAACCAGCGAGTCAGCGCGTCCTCGAGCCCGTCGTCGGTCCCATCGCCCACCCACGCGACGTATCCGTCGGGCCGGATCAACACCGCCGCGGGAGCGGGGACGTCGCCGAGCGCCGGAAGCTCCCAGGTGCCGCCAAAGTCGGCATCGAGCAGCTGGACCCGATCCGCCCAGGGCGTGATGTCGAATCCACCGGGTTCGCCGAGGTTGAGCAGGACCGGCTTGGCCTCGTGCAGCAGCGTGAAGACCCGACGGGGGCCCTCGGCAGTGACCAGGTCGAGATCGGGCATGCGACGACCGAGCATCGGGTGTCCCTCACCGAGGTGGTAGTGAATGTCCAGGCCGGACATCATCGCGGCGTACCGCTTGCGCGGCTCGTCCATGCTCAACAGGTCGGACACGGTGTCGCGCAGGGCATCGAGGCGCGCGTCGCCGGGGCGGATGAGCGCGACCTGCGCCATCGTGTTGCGCAGCACGCGGGCAGCGACCGGGTGGCGTTCCTCGTGATAGGTGTCCAGAAGGCTTTCCGGCGACACGCCCTTGACCACCTGGGCCAGCTTCCAACCCAGGTTCACCGCATCCTGCACGCCGGTGTTGAGTCCCTGCCCGCCCACCGGGGAGTGCACGTGTGCGGCGTCGCCGGCCAGCAGGACACGTCTCTCGCGGTACGCCGCGGCCTGACGGGTCATGTCGGTGAACCGGGAGATCCAGATGGGACTGTGCATCCCGAAGTCGGTCCCATAGACGGAGATGACCGCCTCGCTGAGATCGCGCAGGGTGGGTTCGCTGGTGGATCCGACCTCCTGGTCGGTCACCATGACCCTGACCGGTCCGTGGTCGGCCCAGACGATCTCGCCGTCGCGGATCTCGTACTCGACCCTGCCGAGGCCGTGGAGGCCGCGGGAGTCCTGGCGGGTGCCCAGCTCTGGCTCCTCGGCCATCTCGACCTCGGCGATCAGGGCACTGGTCGTCGGATCCCACCCGGGGAACTCGATGCCCGCTCCCTTGCGGACGAGGCTGCGTCCTCCGTCGCAGCCGACGAGGTACTCCGCCCGCAGCGACTGGCCGTCCGACAGCTCGACGTCGACGCCGGTGTCGTCCTGCTCGAACCCCGTCACCTCACGTTCGCGGTAGATCGGCACGGCCAGTTCGTCGACCCAGCCGGCCAGGATGCGCTCGATGTGGTTCTGCCACAGCCCGAGCCCGTAGGGATGCCGCGTAGGGAAGTCGCTGATGTCGAACGGGACCCGGGCGAACCCCGCGACCTGGGCCACCTGTCCCTCCGCGAGGAACCGATCGGCGATTCCACGCTGATCGAGGACCTCGATGGTTCGTGCGTGCAGACCGCCGGCGCGCGAGCCGGGGAGGTGCTGGCTGGCTCGCCGCTCGACGATGGCAGCGTCGACCCCCGCCAGCGCCAGCTCGCTGGCCAGCATCAGTCCCGTGGGCCCTCCCCCAACGATCAGCACGGCATGCTCGGTCACCGCGCCCACCTCCGTGGATCTGCCTCGAGTCGGTGATTCTGCGTCAAGAGGGGGACCTTGCGGCAAGCCCGCCTGCGTGGGTTACCTTGGAAATGCGAGGAGCGGCTGGTGCCGCTCCTTCGCGTCTGCCTGAATGGGGACACACCCAGTTAGTCCCCCGCCCGACGGGAGGCGCCGGCCTCTCCCGTCCCGTCCTGACGGATGGCCCTCCCAACACGCCGTCCCGGTGACTATGCCGCGCGACCAGCCGCTGGCACGATGCGGCCGTGCGCAAGGTCCTCGTCCTGCTGGTCGTCGGGTGGGTGGGCGTCAGCCTGGCCGCCGCCTGGGTGTCTGTCGACCGCAAGCTGCCCTACGACCTGTCGTTCCTCGACGAGCGTGGGGCCGCCGACCGCATCGGCGACGACTGGCTCTACGGCTGGGGGACCGGGCTCGCCGCGCCGATGCCGTTCGTCGCGGCCATGGCCGTGCTGGCGGCGCTGAGCGCCCTGACCGGCGCCGCCGGGCGCGCCGGAGCGTTCCTCGTGGCGCTGCTCGGCGGGCTCTCCCTCGCGTACATGCTGTCGAGCCGTCCTGCCCACGACCGCCTCACCGACACCGGCGCTGACGGCACCGAGACCGCGCTCGTGTTCGCGACGCTGGGCCTGGCCGGGCTCCTCGTGCTGATCGGCCTCACGAGCTGGCTGACGGCTCCCCGCGAGCCGTACCACTGACCGTCACCCACGGACCCGCACTGCCCGCACCGACCCGGCTCCGAGCACCCGCACCCGCACGAACCGCGTCCGGCGGTCGGCGATGTCGTAGGTCTCGAAGGCCGCTGTCCGGCCGCTGCTCACCGCCCCCCGGGAGCGCGACCAGGTGCGCCCGTCGACCGATGTGGCAA
>JBOGDX010000351.1:0-4019 GCA_050743225.1 Actinomycetes bacterium
ATGCACCGGCCCGATGGCGGACGCTTACGAGTCCGAGCGAGCAACCATCTTGGCGGGCAGGCACTGACTCGAACCGAGAGCATCTGCGTGCGCGGTAGGTGCCGTTATCCACCGCTCGCTGCGGCATGACCGGACGTTCGGTCCCGGGTACCGAGCGCCGGGCGACAGCAGTGTGTGGGTCGGGATGCGCCCCACGATCGTGGCGCTGTGCTGAGGATGTGGGCACGCTGTGCAATTCTGATGGTTGGCAGAGGAGGCAGTGGTGGCGACCGCGCATCTGGGGCCGCGACGCGGCGGATGGCATCGACCGGTTTCGGTGCCCGAGGATCTCGGTCGTCTTCGTGGCCCGCTGACGGGACTGGTCCGGTTGCCGCTGGCGCTCTACTCGGCCGGACGTGGTCCTGATCGCGGGTTCGACCTGGGCGACGAGGCTGAGCGCATCGAGGTGTACGAGATCGTGCTCACCGAAGGATCCGAGGGCGACGTGTGCAGCTACCTTGACCTGGCTGAGCTGGTGCGGCTGTGGCCCCGGCTGTGGCTGCCTGAGCATGTGCGGCGAGCGTGGGCGCCGCGGCTGGGAGTTGCGTCCACTCGTGAGCCTTGACCCGCTGCACGAGGAGCTGGCCCGGCTCGCCCTGAGCTTGCCGGAGGCCGGGCCGGTGGCGTTGGCCGGTGGCGGCGCGATGCTCGCGCACGGCCTGGTGGCCCGTCCCACTCAGGATCTGGATCTGTTCACGCCTGATCCCGATGATGTGGTCCGGCTCGCGGATGCGCTGGCCGTCGCGTTGCGGGCCGATGGGGCCCGGGTGACCATCGACCGCCGGGACCCTGGGTTTGCCCGGATGGTGGTCACCATGCCCGATGGGCGCGCGGTGGCGGTGGAGGTCGCGCACGACGCGCGGATCCGGGACACGGTGCGGTTGGCGTTCGGTCCGGTGCTGCACCCGGACGAGGTCGCCGCGGACAAGACGCTCGCGCTGTTCGGCCGGGCCGCGGCCCGGGATCTGGTCGATGTCGACGCGCTGCAGCACCGGTACACCCGCGATCAGCTGTTCGCGCTCGCTGCGGAGAAGGACCCTGGGTTCGACCCCGGGGTCTTCGCCGATGCGCTGGCTGCGGCTGCGCGGCACTCGGATGCCGCCTTCGCCGAGCTCGGCCTGGACGCCGCGGCGACCGTGTCGCTGCGGGCTCGAGCCGATCAGTGGCGGCGCGAGCTGCGGCCCGAGCCCGGGCCCACTCTCGGTGCGTCGCGGGATCGCACGGCCAGGGGCTATCCGGGGTCGACGACGCCGACCACGCGGGACGAGCCCCCGTCGTTGTCGCGGTAGCGCCCAGCCCGGGCCCGGGGTCGCGATCGGTCGCCCGCGGGTCCTCTGCCGATTCATCGTGCGTCAGGTGCCAGCGGCCATGTAGGCGGCGAGGATGTAGTTGGGGTGCCGGTCCAGATTCTTGCGGGCCCGGTCGTAGCGCTTGGTGGTACGCGGATCGGCATGCCGAGCGGCGATCTGCACGTCCCGCAGGTCCACGCCGGCGTCCAGCATGGTGGTGACGAAGGTGTGCCGCAGCATGTGCGGGTGCATCCTCGCGATCCGCACCCCGCCGGCGGCGGCAAGGTGGCGCAGCCGGCGGCTGGCCGCGTGCCGGTCCATCCGAGCGCCGCGCCGGTTGAGCAGCAGCGGGCCGTCGGGACGTCCGGCGACGGCACGGTCCAGGGCCCGCCCGACAGCCGGCGGCAGCGGAACGAGAACGATCCTGTCGCCCTTGCCGTGCACCCGCAGCACCCGGTGGCCGTGTTCCTCACCCAGGTCGGAGACGTCGGCTCCGGTGGCCTCGAAGATCCGCAGGCCGAGCAGCCCGAGCATGGCGACCAGCGCGAAGTGTCCGCCGGGTGGGTCGACTCCCGGGCCGCGGTGAGCATCGCCTCGAACTGCAGGTGAGTCAGCCCCAGGGTGGGTGACTCGGTCGGCACGTTCGGGCGGCGAACGTGCTCCGCCGGGGAACGGGCCAGGATCGCGTCGATCACGCAGGTCCGGTAGAACCCGGCCACGATTGACATCCGCCGGGACGCAGTGGACGGCTTGAACCGACGGACCTCCTGCATCCAACGCACGTACAACTCGATGTGTGGACGCATGGCGGCGAGCGGGTCCAGACCGCGCTCGGCGCACCAGCGCAGGAACACCCGAAGGTCCGATTCGATGTGCGACCGCGACATGCCCTTGTACCGGGCCAGATAGCCGGCCACAGCCCGACGGAGGACATCGGACTCTTCGATCGGGATGGGCAACGGCAGCACTTCGACGGTGGTAGTCATACCCTCGACTGTGCGCCGGGCCCGAAGAGCGGGAGACCCGCCAGGTGCGGCAGATCCGTGCGGATCTCCCATGCTGACCCGACGCCGAGATCATCGGCGGCTCGGCGCACCCCGGTCCCACCAGTCGGCCGGTGCACGATCACCAATCACGCGTGCTGTGAACTCGACGTCGGGAAGGTTGCAGAACTTCCACAGCTCCTTCGCGGCACGGCTGTACTGGAAGATGATCTGGTCGGCGTCAAAGGCATCGAGCTCGCCGGCGCGAAAGCGGTCAACAGCTTCGCCTACACGCTGGACAAGTTCGGCCAATCGAGCCTCGTGATACGCCGCAACCGCCTCGCGGGCGGCCCGCCGCTCCGACTTGCTGGACATACGAGCGAGGCTACTGTCCCAAACGGCGGCAGAAGTCAGCCCGAGCCCCCCAACCTCGCGGCGGCATGAGGGTGCGCAGCGGTCGCTCGGGAGTTGAGTACTTGAACTCATGCCGTCGCCGGCCCTCACGGCGCACAGTGACAGACATGACCGAACGCACTGCCGCAGAGTCCGTCCCGCCGCGACGCCGGGTGCGTCCGAGCGCCGTCATACTGCTGGTGCTCACCGCCGCGCTGGCGTTCCTCGTGATGAACGTCTCCTACGGCCTGGCGCTCGAGTACGGCGACACCGCCGCCACCGACGCGCGGATCGTCGCACAGTCATTCCGCGACTGGGGGATCGGGATCGTCCTGGTGGTCGGGTTGTCCGCGTGGGCAATTGCGGCGGCGCGCCGGTCCCGCGGCCGCCGCGCGATGACAGTGACCGCGGCCGTCGCGGCTGTGGTGACCCTTGTCGGCGTGCCCGCCGGCGCCGTGCTCGGCGTGCAACGAAAATTCGAACGGTACCCGGATCTGCCGTCGTGCACCGACGGGTTCGGGACCGGCCCGGCCGTCCCGGTGGTCCGGGCGGCGCAGGCCGGGTTCGCGGAGCTTGACCACCCAGGCCCGTTCAGCGGCGGCGGGTCGTCCGGAATCGACGGGTGCTCGAGCCAGCTGATGGTTCACCAGCACGTCGATGTGCCTGCTGCCTACCGGCACACGCTAGTCCACACCGGCTGGCGGATCAGCCCAGACGGACCGGACCTGCTCGCGGCCACGAAGAACGGGGATGAGTTCGAAGCGTCACGCGACCAGGACGGCTCCTGGTGGGTGCGGATCGGACCCGCAGGACTGCAGTCGCCGGCGACCCAGCCCGGCGAAGTGACACCGCGCCGCTGACGGCCAGGGCCGGCAGGTTTCCAGTCGAGGCGTCCAGAGGCCGTGCTCAGCGACCTGGCCAGCCTGGCGCCGAGCCAGTCCCGGCAGTCGCTTGCTGTCATCGCCCAGGTGCGCGCGGACGGCGGCATGTGAGTGCGTTTCGTGGCGGTAATGGACAGGTCACTTCCACATACTGGTGGGATGTCCGTTGGTGACCTCGCGTTTGTCGTGGCCCTGTCGATAGGGCCGGCGATCTTCATCGTGTCGATTGTGCTCTTGCTCGTGCTTCGTCAGCCGCGCTGGGTCCGCGCCACGGTGGTCGCGCTGGGCGCCGTCACCGTGGCTTCGTTCGCTGCCTACGCCTATGTTTGGGGTCGGGCGTTCGACCACGCGGACGCCAACCAGCCTGTTCCTCGGGGAATCGACCTCGCCTCGAACGCCACGCTTCTGATCTTTGTCTGCGCCGGGGCCGCGGT
>JBOGDX010000352.1:0-4015 GCA_050743225.1 Actinomycetes bacterium
GTCGCTACGCGATCGCTGACGCGACGGCCTGCGGCCGCCCTTGACCCCAGCTGCGGCGGACGAAAACAAGCAACGACAAGGACGACGCTCCACCTTGACAACCGGGGGTCCGCCAAAGGTAAGTGCCAGCGATGAGGTGTCGCCGCTGGCCCCAGACCGGGCTTGATTAGCGGTCCTCGCTCGCGCAGGCGTTCCGGAACTTCGGCCCGCATCAACGGCCAGCATTCGACCGGCCGATGAGGTGGAACACGCGGCTGAGCTGCCGGTACGGGTCCCGCAGGCTTGCTTCGAGTTCCACGGCGGCAACGGCGGTCACGTCGGTGGAATCGACGGGCAGGTCGAGCCATTCGGTGAACGGCCAAACGCCGTACCAGGTGAGCGGGTCCACGCCACCGCGCCGCAGCAGTCGAGAGAGCTCCTCGACCGTGTCCGCTCGGGTGTCGGTTCCGAGGACTCCCACCTCGCCGGTTGCCTTGAAGGCCGCCAGCGCATCAGCCCAGCGGCTCTCCAGCGCGGCACGGACCGCCAGCGTCTTCGCGTTAAGCGCCATGATCGACACGAAGCCGTCCGCCGCCACACAACGGCACAGCGACTCGACCATCGGCTCGGGCTGGGCGAGGTACATGAGCACGCCGTGGCAGAGGACCCCGTTGAACCTTTCCCCGCTCGTGGCGACGGCCGCGTCAAGACCGTCGGCCTGAACGAGTCGTACTCGCTGCCGCACTGCCCCTGTCTCGGCCGCGACTCGTCGTTCTGCCTTCGCAAGCATCGCCGCCGAAGGGTCCACGACCGTGACGTCGTACCCTAGCCGGGCAAGAGGAAGGGTCTGGTGCGCCGCACCGCCGCCCACGTCCAGCACGGATGCCGGCGGGTCAGGCAGGTGGCGGAGTAACTGCTGGTGCAGCACGAACGTCCGCACCTGCCCCTTCACCGTGGCGTAGGCACCCTCGACGAACGGGTGAGCGAGCGTCGCCCAGGCGTCTTCCGACATAGCGGCGACGTTACGACTACGCTCGTCGAGGGTCGACGCCGACACTGACGAGTGAGGCACCTAAGCCAGGCCGCGTTCGTTTGATCTTGTGAACTCGGAACCAAGCAGGAGCGCCAGTTCTCTACGGAGCCCTAAAGTCTGCTCTTCCCGGCAACGCCCCGAAATGACCAGACCAGTTCGGTAGGCCCGGGCGAGCGCCTCAGTCCCGGTGATCCCGTTCACCCCTTCTTCACTTAGACCAGGCGATGCAGAGCGCGCGCCTGCTCGGCAGTGTGCCGACCGGACTCGTTGACGTCATCACCGCCTGTTGGAGCGCCGCGATGCCCGTGGCCAGGTGTTGGTTCGCGATCCGGACGCCATAGTGAATCAACAGCCCCCTTAGACGCCTCTGAGGTCCCTTAGGCGCAGTTCCCACCACTGGCCGGCCATCTAAGGACGCCCCGGATTGGCGAGATCCTGCTCGATCGTCCAATGCGGACCTGCCCGCCTTACTCGGATCGTAGAGGCGTCCCGGTCGGACGGCCGGGACCGAAGCCGGAGGCTCGCCATGAACAGCACACTGACCGCCGCCCTCGCTGGCGAGCGCATCGCCGCCCTGCACCGAGATGCCTACCACCGCCGGCTTGCCCGCGAGATCCGGGCGGCTCGCCCAGCGACGCCGGCCCACCGCCCTGGCCGCCGTCTTGCCGGCCTGCTGCCAGCCAGGTGGCGCCAGGCCGCCGCCTGACCGTCTATCCCGGCTAGACCCCCGGAGACCGCCATGACCCGCGCCCTGGTGAGACGCCCCGCACACCGGCACTCGACCACGTGCATCGATCGCCGCACCCCAGCAGGGCGCTACCTCCCCTACTGACCGACCGACCACTGCCCAACTATGTCCAGGAGGCGGAGATGCCCCACTACCACAACGAGCTGGACCACGTCGTAGGCCTTGCGGAGCTCATCGATGCCGACGGGCTGGGCGCCCACGAGGCCCGCGTACGGGTGGTCGCCCGAGTCGGAGGGCCCGTGGCACCGGTTGCAGCGAGTGTCCTGGGCGACCCTCGGGAACCGTTGGTGGCACGCTTACGCGCCTTCGCGGTGGTGACCGCGGCGCTGCGCTCGGAGGGCAAGAGGGTCCGGCAGCAGCCTGAGGCAACTATCGGGGATGACGTGCTCTCGCCCCCAGCCGGGATATCGCGCCAGGCGTAGCCGCCGCCCGTCTCCCCCGCGCGCCTCGCCTCGCTAGCGCGCGGTTGCCGCGGAGCTTTCCGGCGTGCCCGGCCAGTCGGGCAGCGGCCGGCGCCAGGGTCGTCGCGTCGAGCACCGCGGTGGCCCCCTGATGGAACCCAAGGGACAGCGCCACGACAATCCGCCGACTGCGCCCAAGTGGCGCTCTGGACGACCTGTGCCGGCAGAGTCTCCTGAACTACTAGCCGCTGATCAGTCGGTTGAACGCCGGTTCGTCGCGGATCGGATCGAGGTCGGTGTCGTCCATTGCGGAATGGCGAAACTCCTCCGACATCTCAATGGCGTGCCGGAGGTGATCGAGCGCGTCACGTGTCCGGCCGGAGCGACTCTCGCAGCAGGCGAGGTTGAAGAACAGCATGGGGTACTGCGGATTGGCTGCGACCAGGCGGGCCAGACGTTCGGCGACCTCGCCGTACTCGCCGGCCTCGTAGAGGGGGGCAAGCGGAGCCCACAGTTCCCAGCCGCGCGCCTCGTACGCCTTCCCGGGCGTGCCTTCCAGCGCGATGATTGTCGTCCCGTCCTCCAGGGCGGAGGCCATCCGCTTCGTGCGGGGAGGGGCGGAAACGAGAGTTCCGGCCGGCGCGTCGACCCGGTCACCGTCAAGCTCGAACACCGCATGGCCGCGCAGCACGAGAAAGAGCTCCTGGTCAGCGGTGGGGTCGCTCTCGTCGTGCTCGCTGATGACGACCGCGCCCGCCGTACTGGCCGTCCAAGCAGTCACTCCGAACGCCGTAATGCCCAGGTGGTGTCGGATCGGCCGATAGTGACAGCCCGCGTCGCTGAATTCTTCGATCTCGTCCAGATGCGCTACCGCGTAACCAGTCATGTCCCATCGTCCCCGTTCGCTGCGCCCGGCGAGCCTCGGTCGAGGTGTCCAGTCTGACAAACCAGTGCGGCGGCGACGAATAGGTGCCGCTCCAGTGCGTTTCAGTCACATTCGTCGTCGCGCCATCTGGCCTGCGCGAATGACCCAAGAGCTGCCCCCTTGCGCTCGCGGCACCGCACCGATAGACAGTCACCCAGCGGTGCTGCGTCGGCGGCCCCCTTCGCGCAAGGAGCGGGCATGCATCCCAACGGCGAGTTGATCCGCGAGGCCTTCGAGGCCTTCGCTATGGGCGACATGGACACCATCTCCAGGGTGTTCGCTGACGACATCCAGTGGCACGACGCAGGCACGAGCCCCCTCAGCGGCGACTACCGGGGCAGGGAGGCAGTCATCGGCTACTTCGGCAAGCTGATGGAGCTAACGGAAGGAACGTTCCATCAGGAGATCCACGCGGTCTTGGCCGACGACGACCACGTCGTTGTCCTGACGGACAACGGACACGACAAGCCCAAACCGTTCACTGGCCATAAGGTGCTCGTCTGGCATGTCCGCGACGGCAAGGCCGTTGAATGCTGGGACATTCCCGCTGATCAGGCAGGGGCGGCGGCCTCCCTCAGCTGAGGCTTGCCTCCCGGATCGACTGCTTCGCCTTTGACCGCGGGACGGAGGCGCTGTGTCGGGTCGGGTCCGGTAGGTCGCTGGGGTCGGACATCGACCAAGTCGGGACCCACCGAAGGCCGATAAGTGAAGCTGCTCGGCGAGTGGAACACGGC
Organism: Actinomycetes bacterium; assembly: GCA_050743225.1. GTDB lineage: Bacteria > Actinomycetota > Actinomycetes > JACCUZ01 > JACCUZ01 > JBOGDX01. The sequence continues at coordinate 3,821 of JBOGDX010000352.1, forward strand.
AGCCGACACGCGCCTATCGTGCAGCAGTGACGCTGCCCCAGCCCTCGCCCGTCCGACCCGCCCGCCTGTCGCGGGCCGACCACCAGGAGAGTCGTCATGTCCACCACTGACCCCGCGCCTCCGGCCTACCCGGTCCGGCTCTCGGTCGCCTACCCGGACCGGCTGCTGAACCGCCTGACCACCGCGTTCCGGATC
>JBOGDX010000353.1:0-4007 GCA_050743225.1 Actinomycetes bacterium
CATTGGGAGGCCGTGAACGTACCGGGCCCAGGCTCCGGCTGGTCGATGTCGACGACCTCGGGCGGCTGCCGATCGCGCGATACTGCAGCGCCTTCATGGCGACGATCTCCTCAGCGCTCGGAGACGCGCCCCGCTTGTGCCCAGAGTCCGCCCAGCCCCGTACCGGCCGTCCACGACCGCCAGCGGGCAATGGGCTGTTCTGGTGAGGCGAGTGGCGACGGCGTGCCCAGCCAGGAAGCTCCGACGGGGTCGGCCGACGACCAGGAGCTCGGACTGCTCCGAGGCTCGTGCCACGGCCGTCACGACCTCGTCCTCGAAGATGACGCGCGTGGTGACGACAACGTCGGGGAACTCCGCGCGCCACCCGGCGAGCACCTCCGCGACGCTGGCCCGTTCGGCTTCCAGCTCAGATCCCTTGAGGCCTTGCGGCACGATGTGGAGCACGAACAAGCGCGATTGCCTCGCGGACGCCTCCTCGAAGGCGAAGCGGAGTGGTCCAACCGCGCGAGCATCATCGTCGATCGCGACGCAAACGCCGCCATCGAGTGATTCGAGGTCATGGATGTGAGGGACCATGACGACCGGGCCCGCCGTGTGCTCGACGAGATAACGTGCGATGGACCCGCCGAGCACCCGTTCGAACCAGCTGATCTCGTCGGCACCGACGACCAGCAGCTGAGCTTCCGCGGCATACCGCTCGGCCGTCTCGATGACCGGTCCCAGTTCCTTGACGAAACGGGCGGGCGGCTGCTCAGCCAACTGAGACAGGGCGTCTTTGGCGTGGTCCAGCGCCGCCGCCGCATCGGCTTCGTCCTGCGGTGATGAACCGATCGCTTTGGAGGTATACGGATCCATGGACACGACTCCGTAGACGTGGAGGATCAGCAGCTCGGTGTCCCTGCGGAGGGCTTCTTGGGCCCCGTACCGAACGAGATTTGGTTGGTCGTCCTTGACGCACACGACCACTGGCTTCTTGGCGGTGTTGCTCTTCATGGCTTCTCCTAGAGTCAGGCGACTCCGGTCAAGGCGATCGCTTGGTTGAGGGGGACGACGGCAACGGGTGACTTCGCACGACGCAGGACGCGGCCCGCGACACCGAGAGGCGACCACGGCGCGTGATGATCGATCGGTCGGCCGAGGACGAGAAGTGAGGCGTGCTGGGTGGCGAGGAGACATGCAGCGACGCCGTGTTCGGCGTCCACCGCCGGGAGGACATGGACGTCGGGGAACATGGACTGTCCGCGGCCCACGACGTCCTCGAGTCGCTGCCGCCGGGCTTCCCGGCCGACCCGATCGTCAGGTGAACCTGCTGCGGTGACGATCTGGAGGGTCTCGTGGCGGGCGTGTGCCGATTGGAAGGCGTAGAGCAAGGGCCCATCAACCGGTCCGGCTCCGTCCACGGCGACGACGACGCCACCGACTCGGTTGGGGTTCAGGTCCTCCGAGGGTACGACCTCGACCGGGCAATGTGCCGTCAGCGAGACCTTGCGGGCGACTTCGCCTCCGGCGAGCTTGGTGATCCACGGCAGCTCATCGCCACCGACGACCAGCAGGCAGGCGTCACGCGACTCGACTGCGAGAACCTCGGCGGGATCGCCCCACCAGGTGAAGTAGTCGACCCTGGGCGCATCGACCTCGTTCTCCACGGCCCGGCGGACCTGCTCGAGGAACGGCGGTCGCGCACCGTGGAGACGGGTCAGCTCGGCGCGGGGAACCACGTGGGCCACGCGGACGTAGGTGCCGAGTCGTCGGGCTTCGTCAAGTGCATGACGCAGCACCGCCGGTTGATGACGTTTTAGTCCGACGACGACCGGACGATTGCTCATGGTGACCTCATGGACCATGTCTCCAGCGTCGTTCTGCCGTGGGCCGCCCGCAATGACCGAACGTCACCTGATCGCCGGGCCCTTGGTCCTTCGACGAGTTGCGGGCGGCGCTATCTGTGGTCGTCATCGAGGTCCTGCAGGGCTGGTCGAGACGGCGCTTGATTCGTCGAGCTGCAGTCCGGACTGCGACGAGCTGACTGTCGTACCGCAGGTCCCGGCGACGAGTCCGTCGAGATCGTCGAGCGAGCCGATCAGGGCCCGTCCACCTGTCTCCCGCGCGAACTGAATTGCGGCGGCGACCTTCGGTCCCATGGAGCCCGCAGGGAAGTCACGAGCCTCCAGATCGCCGGGGCGGGCGTGACGGACCGGGCGGCTCTCTGGCGTTCCCCAGTTCAGGTACACGCCGTCCACGTCGGTCGCGATGATCAGGGTGTCTGCGTGCAGGTCCCGGGCGAGCACGGCGCTGGCGAGGTCCTTGTCTACCACCGCCTCGACACCTGTGTATTCGCCGTCGGAGCACGAGTTGTGGGCACCCCACCAGCTCCGGAGCAGACGACCACACCACCGTGACCGAGGATCCACTGGATCGGCGCGAGCTCCAGGACGCGCTGGGGGACCGGCGACGGCGCCACGCGGCGGAATACCTCACCGTCGGACTTCAGGACCCAGCCGCGCTCCCGAGCGACGCGGTTGGCGTCCTCGCGCGAATACGTGGGACCGATGAACTTGGTCGGGTCGGCGAAGGCGGGATCCTGCGCGTCGACGAGCGTCCGGGTGATGAGGACTGCGACCGGCTTGCGGTCGCCGAGATGGTTGGACAGCTCTGACTCGAGGAGGTAGCCGATCATCCCGCCGGTCTGGGCGTCGAGGACGTCGAACGGATACTCGCTGACCTGGTCCTAGGACGCTGCCTGAAGGGCCAGGAGTCCGACCTGGGGGCCGTTGCCGTGGGTCACCACCAAGTCGCAACCGATCGCGAGCCGGGCCAGCGGCTCCGAGGCTGCGGCGATGGCCGCTCGCTGACCGGCCACAGGCATCGGCTTACCCCGCGTGCGGAGCGCGTTCCCGCCGAGTGCGACGACGACGCGCATCATCGCTCCAAGGTGGCAACGAGCATGGCCTTGACGGTGTGCAGTCGGTTCTCGGCCTGGTCGAAGACGATCGACTGGGCCGACTCGAATACGTCGTCCGTGACTTCATGGGCTGAACGCCCGGTCTCTCGGAACAGCCTCTCGCCCACCTCCGAGTGCCGGCTGTGGAAGGCCGGCAGACAGTGCATGAACGCGGTGTCGGCACGACCCGACAGCGCCATCAGCTCGGCGTTCACCTGGTAGTCCGCGAGCAGGGGCAGTCGCTCGACCCACGTGCCGATCGGTTCGCCCATCGAGACCCAAGCATCGGTGTACACGAAGTCCACGTCGCGGAGTCCTTCGACCGGATCGGTCGTGATCATCAGTGTCCCTCCGGTCTCTGGTGACACGTCGTGCGCGGCCGCGACGACAGACCGGGACGGCCGCAGCCCGGCCGGACTGACGATGCGGACGTCCATGCCGGACATGGCGCCGGCGACGACCAGAGAGCTGGCGACGTTGTTGCGGGCATCTCCCACGTAGGCGAATGAGATCTCGTCGGATGCCTTGCCGGTGTGTTCGAGCATGGTGAACACGTCGCAGAGGGACTGGGTCGGGTGCCAGCGGTCGCTGAGCCCGTTCCACACCGGCACACCGGCCGACCCCGCAAGCTCCTCGACATTCTCCTGAGCGAAGCCCCGGTACTCGATGCCGTCGAACATCCTCCCGAGGACCCGGCCGGTGTCCTTGACCGACTCCTTGTGCCCGAGCTGGGAACCGGCCGGATCGAGGTAGGTGACGTGTGCGCCCTGGTCGTGGGCGGCGACCTCGAAGGCGCACCGCGTGCTGGTCGAGCTCTTGGCGAACACCAGTGCGATGTTGCAGCCCCGCAGCCGTTGCACCTCGTCGTGCGACTTCTTCTCGGCCTTCAGGTCCTCGGTGAGTCGAAGCAGCCCGGCCCACTCGTCGATGGTCAGGTCGAGTTCCTTGGTGATGCTGCGTCCGCCGAGGCTCAGTCCGCAGCGCAGCTCCGGAGTGCTCAGAGCCGGATCCAAGAATGTCATGGCTGCACCTCCATTCCGGGGTTGTCCATGCACGTCCAGCATGGGCG
>JBOGDX010000354.1:0-4003 GCA_050743225.1 Actinomycetes bacterium
CATGGTCGAGGTCGCCGCTGGCGACGTCGGTGGCCAGGTGCTTGCCGCGGGCCTGATCGACGAGGTGCGCATGGACGTCGTACCCGTCGTGTTCGGGTCCGGCAAGCGCTACTTCGGTTCGGTCCACGCGCAGCACCTGTTGGAGGATCCTGACGTGGTGATTCAGAGCAACCGGGTGCTTCACCTGCGCTATCGGGTGCGCCGTTGAGGAACGCTTCACGGCCTGCCTACGAGCCGCGCGGAAGTGCCGCTCCCGAGCGAGGCGATCCGGCATGATGCGGGGGTGGACGAATCTGGTGGTCGGCGTCGGCGGACCACGCCCCTTGCCGCTGCCGACAAGCGACGGCTGCTGGACTACAAGGAGCGCGGCACCCTCGAGACGGTCATGCGCCGCACTTCCTGGCGTTTCAAGGCGTGGACCTTTATCGGCTTCCTGACCTTGCTCGCAGGGGTCATGCTCGTGCTCTGGCTAGCGGCTGTACCCGACCTGGATCTCGTCTTTCGTGTCGTCGCATTGGTGATCGCGTTCGCGTACTGGCCAGTTATCGGAGCATGGGCCGTGCGACGCAGCCGCCTGACTGTCGATCGCCCATAGTGCCGTTATCCAGCGCACGCTTGGCGGCATTATGCGGGTGATCCTCGTCAACTCGATCTTGTGCGTGAGCGTCCGGAGGTTGTTCCGGGGCCCTTCCTCGGCGGCGAGTCTGCGCCGTCGCTTGTCGGTGTCAACGTCGTTCATGCTCGCTGCGCTGCGCGTGCTCCACGTTGACACCTCCGTCGCGTCGGCAGCGTTCGGCCCGGATCGAGGAAGGGCTTCCGCTGCCCCGGTGTCGGCCACGGTTGGGGTGTTCACGATGCCTCGTGGTCGACCCGGTCGAGGAGCTGGGCGAAGAGCTGTTGGCGACCGGTCTGGTTCTTCGCGACCGCGTCGTCGTGTTGGTGTTGGAGGGTGGGGCGGAACTCGATGCTGGTCTGGAAGTAGGTGCAGGTCTCGCAGATCGACTCGAACGCGCAGTCCAGCTGGGGTGGCCGGGCGCAGTATCCGTTGCCGAGCATCCGGAAGTGGTCTCGGCGGAGCTTGGCCATGGCGGGTCCGATCGCGTCGGCGGGCAGGACGGTCTGTTGGCCGTAGAGGGCCTCGACCTCTCGGTGACGGCGAAGTACTCGTCGGCGACGGTCCGGTTGGCGATCTTGGCGTAGCGCAGGGTCATGTCAAGGCTGTGATGGCCGAGCAGCGCGGCGATTGCCTCGAGGCTCATGCCGCGGTTGATGGCCTGGGTTGCCAGGGTGTGGCGCATCTGGTGCGGGTGGACGTGCCCGATGCCGGCGGCCTCGGCGGCCTTGTTCAGGTAGGCGGTGACGTTGTGCCGGGACAGCGGCCGACCGTTCTCCCGAGGGATCAGCAGCGGATGGCTGGTCGGGACGTGCGCCGCCCGGTAGCTGTCGATCAGTTCGACCAGGTGGGGATGCAGCGGCAGGTAGCGGTCGTCGCGCAGCTTGCCGACCGGCACGTGCAGCCAGTGTCCGGCGCCGATGAGCACCACCGCGTCGGCGCGCAACCCGGTGAACTCACCGACGCGTAGCCCGGTGCGCAGCAGCACCTCGCAGACCACTCGGACCAGCAGCCGGGGCTGGGCCTCGGCGGCGCGCAGGAACTTCGCCGCGGCGGCGTCGTCGAGGGCCTTGGGCAGCGGGTGTTGCTGGCGTGGCAGGTCTCCGGGCACGATCGGCACCCGCGGTGGGGCGTCGTCCCAGCCCCACTCGTCGATGCGGACGAAGAACATCCGCAGCGTGCCCAGCCGATGCGCGATCGTGTTGGTGGTCACCCGCGGCACCCTCTTGCCGGGCCGGGCGGCCAGCCACGGCTTGTAGTCCTCGATGTGTCGGCGGGTCACCGCGGCCACCGTGGCGACCTCCGGGGCGGTGTCGATGAGGAACGTGGCGAACGCCCGCAGCGCCCCGTCGGTGTTGCGCACGCTGCCCGGGCGCAGCACGCAGTCCAACTGCACGAGGTAGCGGCGCATGGTGGCGGCCAGCACCGGGGCGGCGACCTCGATCTCCTCCCAGCCCGCCAGCGCCGCCGACTCCCCGCTCACCCGAGGCCGCCCGACGCGCTGCTCGTCCGGTCGACAAGAACCTGGGCGTCGACGGCCTCGGCCGCCCGTCGGTATTGGGACGCGAGCCAGTCATCGGCCAGGTGCAGGTAGATCCGGGTCGACTCGATCGAGGCGTGCCCGGCCTGGGCCTGCACCGCCTCCAGCGCCATCCCGGCCTCCCGCAAACGGGTCAGGTAGGTGTGGCGCAGCTCATGGCAGCTGGCGTGCGTCAGCCCGGCGCGGCGACGGGCCCCGTCGAGGACCTCGTCCAGCCCGGCGGCCGACAGCGGCCGTCCGCGGCGCGGACCCTTGAGCACCACGAACGCCCGGTCGGTGACGGCGGCCGCGGGCCGTTCGCTGTCCAAGTAGGCGCCCACCATGGTGAAGAAGCGGGCCGAGACCGGGATCAGCCGCTGGTGCCCACCCTTGCCCTCGGCGATGAACACCCGTCGCTCGGCGGCATGCAGATCCTGCAAGCGCAGGCCCAGCACTTCGCAGCGGCGCAGCCCGCCCAGCACCATCGCCGCCACCATCGCCCGGTCCCGGTGCGTGCGCAGCGCCTCCATCAATGCGTCGACCTCGCCAGGGTCCAGGATCCGCGGCACGGTGCGTGAGGAGCGGACCAGCGGCACGCCCTGACGCGGCCGGTGCTTCTCGCGTCGGGTCGGCAGACCCCGCGGCACCGGGTTGACCGTGACGTCACCGCGAGCATGCAAGTAGCCGAACAGCCCGGACACACTCGACAGGCGACGGCGCACCGTCCGCGCCGACACCCCAGTGGACTCGTCGACCACGCGCGGCCCGCTCGTGTCCCCGCCGTGCCGTTGCGCGGTCATGAAAGCCAACACGTCCGCGCTGCTGACCTCGGCCGGCGCCTTGCCGACCACGGCGAAGAACACCTTCAGGTCATACGCGGTCGCGAGCACCGTGTTCGGCCGCGACCTGGCCGCCACGAACTCCAGATAGTCGTCCAACAACGGCACGCCCAGGCGCACCGTCCGCGCCCCCGACGGCGTCGACGAGCGGATCAGACACGGATCGACAGCAGGCATGCGGGCCCCTCCATCTCCACGGACGACGGGCCACGGCGGCCCGTCGAAATGTCCATGAAGATCACCCGCATATCAAACAGATGAGTGTGTTCCCAAGATCGCTCAGAACCGGCATCATGCGCGGGTGACCGGTTGGTTTCGGAGGCGTGGCGATCACGGGGACGCTTCTCGCCTCCCTGCGGGCATCGACCTACGCGCAGCGGCACTCGTCGCGGTGGAGGCAGTCAGGACGGCAGCGCCTAAGGATCTGACAAGTGGCTGCGAGTTGGACGACATCGAAGTCGTCTACATCGCTGAGGGTTACCAAATCGGACAGGATCCGGAACCTGGCTTGCGAATGACCTGGCACCAGGCGGACGCCCAGTTCGGCCTTCTCAACTCAGTCCGTCGGCTTGCAGAGCAAGCGGGCGGGCTGGACGCTCTCCCGTTCTACCTGTGGCTAGCGATCGACGAGCCACACGGTCCGGTTCCCGACGCACGCCGCTTGTGGTTCCTATACCTGCCCAGTGCTCCGAACGTCCCCCGCGCGTAAGTGCCGTTACACAGCACTGGGAGGGTGGCTGGCAGGGCCATCGAGGAGCCGGCGCTACGGAGCCGGTGCCGAGTCCCCTCCATCCGGGCGTGGCGGGCAGGCCAGCCGCGGTGGTCAATCGCCCTAGGGCCAGTCCCGGCAGATGCCGTCAGGATCGCCCATCGATGCGTGCTCAGGTGACACGGAGGCGACTTTCCGGACGGGTCACGTTGACGATCTCCGTGTTCGGTCCGAGACTGCTAGCAGACCTCAGGGAAGGGGACCGGCGATGGCGTGGAACCTGACGGGAAGCTATGTCGAGACCTGCTCTTGTGAGTTGATGT
>JBOGDX010000355.1:0-3986 GCA_050743225.1 Actinomycetes bacterium
GTCCGAGCCTGGAGGTGGCCGATGACGCCCCGGCTGTCCCGCGTCCCGAATGCGGTAGTCGAGCTGCTGCGGTTGTGCGTGGTCGTCTTCTTCGCGGGCGCCGGCTACTACGTCGCCGACGTCCTCGACTCGGACGGCGAACCCGTCCTGGGCGCGTTCAACGTGCTGGGCGTTGGCATCATCCTCGGCTCGGCCCTCGGGTACGTCCTCGGCGGGCTGATGGGCCGCGGCACCGTCACGGCCGTCCGGGCGGCCGAGGCGGGGCTGCGGGACACCCCGGCCGAGCAGATCGTCGCCGGCGTCGTGGGCATGGTCATCGGGGTGCTCGTCGCGGCAGGCGTCACCTGGCCGGTGTTCCTCGTGGACCGGCCCCTGCTCACCTTCCCCGTGTTCGCCTTCACGGTGGTCACCGTCGGCCTGCTGGGCTACCGGCTCGGCACGAGCAAACGCCACGCCGTGCTCGAGATGTTCGGCGACCGGGTCGGCATGTCGGGCCGGAGGGTCCCAGCGGTCGCCCTGCCCCGGGTTCTCGACACGTCCGTGGCCATCGACGGCCGGATCATCGACGTGGCGCGGGCCGGCTTCGTGCACGGCCAGATGCTCGTCCCGTCCCCCGTGCTGGCCGAGCTGCAGGGGCTGGCGGACGCTGGCGACGACATGCGCCGGACGAAAGGGCGGCGCGGGCTCGAGGTCCTCGACGTCCTGCGCCGTGAGCCCGGTGTCGAGGTCGAGGTGCTCGACGAAGAGGTGCCCGACGTGCCGGAGGTCGACGCCAAGCTGGTCCGCATCTGCCTGGACCGCGACGCCGCCCTGCTCACCCTCGACACCAACCTGGCCCGGGTAGCGGCGCTGGCGGGGGTGCGGGTCATGAACCTGCACGCCCTGGCCCTGGCCCTCCGGCCACCCGTCGGCGCGGGTGACGACGTCAGCGTTCTGCTGATCAAGCCGGGCAAGGAGTCGGGGCAGGCGGTGGGGTACCTCGACGACGGGACGATGGTCGTCGTCGAGCGCAGCCGCGACGCCGTCGGCCACGAGGTGGAGGTCCGCGTCACCAGCGTCCTCACCACGGCCAACGGCCGGATGGTCTTCGCCCGTCCGACGGCCGACGCCGAACCGTGACCGGGCCGTGAGCACCGCCGCCATCGTGCCCGCGGCGGGTCGCGGTGAACGGCTCGGCGCCGGTGGCCCCAAGGCCCTCCGGCAGCTCGCCGGTGTCCCGATGCTCGCCCACGCCGTCCGAGCGCTAGCGGCCGCCGATGTCGTGACGCTCGTCGTCGTCGCCGCTCCGCCGGACCGCGTCGATGACGTGCGCCGCCTGCTCCGAGACGAGCACGCGGACGCGGGGCTCGACGTGGTCGCCGGAGGTCCCAGCCGGACGGCGTCGGTGCGGGCGGCCCTTGCCGTCCTGCCGCCCGAGGTGACGACCGTCCTGGTCCACGACGCCGCTCGTCCGCTTGCCCCGTCATCGCTGGCCGAGGCGGTCGCAGCCGCGGTCGCGGCCGGTGCCGACGCGGCGATCCCCGTCGTCCCGGTGACAGACACGGTGAAGACCGTGGACGGGGACCTGGTGACCGCCACGATCGACCGGTCGGCGCTGCGCTCGGTGCAGACGCCGCAGGGCTTCCGCCGCGAGGTGCTGGAGCGGGCGCACCGCGATCATGAACCGGGAGGGCCCGATGCCACCGACGACGCAGGCATGGTGGAGCGGCTCGGTCTGCGGGTTGTCGTGGTGCCGGGGCACGACGAGGCGTTCAAGGTGACCCGGCCGCTCGATCTGCTGCTCGCCGAGACAGTCCTCGCCCGACGCGGGTCCGCCGGTGGGTGACGACAGGGGTCGCCTGCCGCTGGTCGGGCTGGGTGTGGACGTCCATCCGCTCGAGCCGGGTCTGCCCATGCACCTCGCCGGGCTGCTCTTCCCCGACGAGCCGGCCGGCTGCGCGGGCCACTCCGACGGCGACGTCGCGGCGCACGCCGCGTGCGACGCGTTGCTGTCGGCGGCGAGGCTCGGGGACCTCGGGTCGCAGTTCGGCACGGCAGAGCCCGAGTGGGCGGGCGCGGCGGGGACCCGGATGCTTGCCGAGACCGCGCGACGAGTGCGCGCTGCCGGGTACGACATCGGCAACGTGGCCGTGCAGGTGGTCGGCAACCGGCCGAAGCTCGCGCCGCGCCGGGCCGAGGCGGAGGCCGCGTTGTCTGCCGCGGTCGGTGCGCCGGTGTCGGTGTCGGCGACCAGCACCGATGGGCTCGGCCTGACGGGTCGCGGGGAGGGTGTCGCCGCCTTGGCGACTGCCCTCGTCGTCCGCAAGTAGCCTGTGACGCCATGAGCCTGCGCCTCTACGACACCGCGACGCACGCGGTGCGCGACTTCGAGCCGCTGGTCGAGGGCAGCGTCGGCATCTACCACTGCGGGCTCACCGTGCAGGGTGCGCCGCACATCGGGCACATCCGCAAGGAGGTCGTCTTCGACGTCCTGCGGCGGTGGTTGGAACGGTCCGGACACAAGGTGACGGTCGTCGCGAACCTCACCGACATCGACGACAAGATCCTGGTCAAGTCCCGGGAGTCCGGCGTGCCCTGGTGGGCGCTCGCCTACGAGAACGAAAGGGCCCTGCACGCCGCGTACGACGTGCTGGGCTGTGAACCACCGACCTACGAACCCCGCGCCACCGGGCACGTCCCCGAGATGGTCGAGCTGATGGTCCAGCTGATCGAGAAGGGACATGCCTACCCGGCCGAGGACGGCTCGGGCGACGTCTACTTCGACGTGAGGTCCTGGCCGTCGTACGGCGAGCTGTCCAACCAGCGCCTGGACGACATGGAGGCAGCTGCCGACGCCGACCCCCGGGGCAAGCGTGACCCGCGTGACTTCGCCCTCTGGAAGGGGCACAAGGACGGCGAGCCCGAGTCGGCGTCGTGGCTGACCCCCTACGGCCGTGGCCGGCCCGGCTGGCACCTGGAGTGCTCGGCCATGGTCGGCAAGTACCTCGGGGCCGAGTTCGACATCCACGGCGGCGGGCTGGACCTGCGCTTCCCCCATCACGAGAACGAGCTCGCGCAGTCGCGGGCAGCCGGTCGGCCGTTCGCCCGGTGGTGGATGCACAACGCGATGCTCAACCTCGACGGCTCCAAGATGAGCAAGTCGGTCGGCAACACGTTGCTCGTGTCGGAGGTCGCCAAGCGGGTGCGCCCGGTCGACCTGCGCTACTACCTCGTGGCCGCGCACTACCGGTCGGTCATGGAGTTCTCATTCGAGGCGCTCGACGAGGCCGCAGCGGCCTACCGGCGGATCGAGGGCTTCGTGCGACGTGCCGACGAAGTTCTCGGTGGCACGGGCTCGGCCCACGGCGTGGTGTGCGCGGAGTTCGCGGAGGCGATGGACGACGACCTCGCCGTGCCGGCGGCGCTCGCGGCCCTGCAGGCCGTGCTCCGCGAGGGCAACAAGCTGCTCGCCGACGGACCGTCCCCGGCCCTGCGCGGAACGCTCGGCTCGGTGCGCGCGATGCTCGACGTCCTCGGGCTCGACCCGCTCTCGCCCACCTGGTCGGCGACCGGAGCCTCGACAGAGCTGCACGACGTCGTGGCCCGCCTCGTCCAGGTGACGCTGGAGGAGCGGGCCGAGGCCAGGTCCCGCAAGGACTACGCCGCCGCCGACCGGATCCGCGATGCGCTGTCGGCGGCGGGTGTCTCCGTCGAGGACACCGCCGCCGGAGCACGATGGACGCTCGTCGAGCCGGTCCCGGCCGCCACCGACCCCGCACCGGAGGACTGATGCCCGGCAACAGCGAGCGCCGCGGCGCCAAGCGCAACCCCGGGTCGAAGAAGGGTCAGACGGTCGGCTCGGGTGCCCAGCGCCGCAAGCAGCTCAAGGGCAAGGGCCCGACGCCCAAGGCCTCCGAGCGGCCGAGTCACCCGGCGCACCGCCGTGCCAGGTCGGCGGCCAAGCGCGGTGCCGCGGCCGGCGGCAGCCGGTCGGGCCGGGCCGGGAC
>JBOGDX010000356.1:0-3978 GCA_050743225.1 Actinomycetes bacterium
GCGACGAGCCGGCCGGCGACGACACCGCCGCAGCCTCCGGCGACGAGACGGCGCCCCAGGGCGCCCCGTCGTCGAACGTCGTGGCCACCGACGAGGCCGCGCCGACGACCGACACGAAGGACGTCCGGCAGACCGGGTCACCTGAGAAGTCGGCCCCGGGCAAGCGCTGAACGGACACCTGCCGTGAGCGGCGAGGACCAGGAACGGCAGGACGAGCAGGACCACCCGTCAGACGCCGAGGTCGCCCGGGCCGAGGCACGGGAGGCCCGGCAGGTGGCCGAGGAGGCGCGCGAGCTCGCCGAGGAACCGGCGGCAGACGTCCACGAGGGACACGACCCACAGTTCGGCCGGCCGGGGCGACCGCTGCGCCGGGACTCGCCGTTCATGCTCGGCTTCCTCGGCGCTCTCGGCGTGTTCCTCGCCTGGTTCCTGACGCAGGCACTCGTCGAGGCCCGCAGCGTGATCATCCTCATCCTCGTCGCGATGTTCCTCGCCATCGGGCTCAACCCGGCCGTCGAGTGGCTCACCGCCCATACCCGGCATCGAGGACTGTCGATCGCCGTGGTGTTCCTCATCGTGATCGGGGCCTTCGTCGGCTTCGGGTTCGCCGTGGTGCCCCCGGTCGTCGAGCAGAGCGACGCGTTCGTGCAGGACGTTCCCGGCTACCTCGAGGACCTGCGGAAGAACCGCACCGTCAGGCAGTTCGACGAGGACTACGGCGTGATCGAGCGCGCCCAGGACTACGTGACCTCCGGGGACCTCGGGCAGCGGCTCTTCGGCGGGATCGTCGGGGTCGGGCGGGTCGTGCTCAACGCCGTGTTCGGGGTGCTGTCCGTCCTGATCATGACGTTGTACTTCCTCGGCGCTCTCCCGAGCATGAAGCGCCAGGCCTACCGACTGGTGCCGGCGTCCCGGCGGGAGCGGGTGTCACTGCTCACCGACGAGATCCTGACCCGGATCGGCGGCTTCGTCAGCGGTGCCTTCACCGTTGCCCTGATCGCGGCGGTCACGTCGTACATCTTCCTGCTCCTCGTCGGGATGCCCTACGCATTGGCGCTCGCCGTGTTCGTCGGCATGCTCGACCTGATCCCGTTGATCGGGGCCACCCTCGCGGCCGTCGTCGTCTCTCTCCTCGGCTTCACCGAGTCGATAACGGTCGGCATCATCTGCATCGCCTTCTACGTGGCCTACCAGCAGTTCGAGAACTACATCGTCTACCCGCGGGTGATGCGGAAGGCGGTCGATGTTCCCGCCCCAGTGACGGTGGTGGCCGCCCTGCTCGGTGGTGCGCTGCTGGGGATCGTGGGCGCGCTGATCGCCATCCCGGTCGCGGCGGCCATTCTTCTTGTGGTGCGCCAGGTCGCCATGCCCCGGATGGACCGCGTCTGACTCACTCGCGGATGTCGGCGGGGAGGCTCACCGTCTGCCAATCCCTCCCGTCGACCGAGACTGCGAGCTCGTGTCCCTCAGTCGCGACCTGGCCGAACAGCACGCCGCCGGAAGATCCGATGGACGCAACGCGGGGCAGCTCCGGTGCCGGCTCGAGGTCGGAGCCGTCGGGTGTGGTGCGCCACAACGTGGCCTGCTGGTCGTCCGCGAGCAGGAGCGTCCCGTCCGGCGCATAGGCCATCCCCGAGATGGTCCGCGGCCGATGCTCCGGCCGCACCTCCGTCCACGTCCGCCCTGCGTCGGTCGTGCTCCATAGCTCGACGAGCGGTGACAGCGTCGCCCCGTCGGAGGAGAAGACCACTGACATGCGCCCGTCCGGTCTGATCGCCTGATATCCCGCCAAGGTCGCGGCCGGCGTGCGCGCGGTCACCTGCGAGTAGTCCCAGGTGCGGCCCCCGTCACGACTACGGGCGATCGCGACCCGCGCGGGCGTCCCTCCGACGTCGAAGCTCGTCACGAAGACCGTGCCATCGGCCGCGACGACCGGAGGTCCTGTCCGGTCACCCTTCGGCCTCGTGCGAAGCGGCCGCAGCGTCGCGCGGTCCGGGTCCACGACCCAGGGGACGAAGCTCGGCTCGTCGAGCAGCGGTTCGACGGTGAGCACGCTGCCAGCCGTTGGGAAGCCGGGCTCCGTCGAAACATGCAGGGGACTTACCCGACCATCCGGATGAAGCACGCCCGGCTCGGCGTCGGTATCGACGCGTTGGTCAGGCACGAACGCGACCGAGCCGTCGGGAAGCAGCTGGGTGCGGACGTAGCCCGCACCGGGGACGACATGCGCGACGTTGGACCGCCAGCCGTCGCTCGTCAGCAGGACCACGCTGTCGCAGGCGAGGTCCTTGTCGCACCCACGGATCATGGTGGCGGAGACAGCCAACCCGGCGAACTGCGTGTCGCCGATCGCGGTGTACGGGCGCGAAACCAGCTCCTCGATGGAAGCATGCGTCGACAACCCTTCACGGGGCTCGTCGCTCGGCGCCGGTGTCCGGGACTCGCCGGGGATCGGCGCGCCCGACGGCTCCTCGAGGGTCGGGAGGACCGCGATGGCACCCACGGCCGCTGCGAGTGCCGCGGCACCAGCGACAGCCGAGACTCGACGACGAGCGACGCGCCGGCGTCCCGCGCGCAGCGCACCCGCCAGTTCGAACGGAGCGGGAACCTCTGTCGCTGCCGCCGCGCGGCGGACGAACGCGCGGACGGCTGCTTCCGCGTCGGCGGAGTCGTAGCGCACCTCAGGCATGAGGCACCTCCTGCGGGACATCGGGGTCGGGAATCAGTCGGCGCAACCGGCGCACCGCATCGTGGGTCTGTCGCTTCACCGTGCCTTGCGCGATGCCGAGGATCACGGCCACCTCGCCAACCGACCGATCCTCGACAAACCGCAGCACGACCACGGCTCGTTGCTTCGCGGTCAGCTCCGCAAGCGCACGCGCCAGATCGACCCGCTCACCGACCCGGACGGAGTCGGTCTCGTACGCCGGGAGCTCCGGTGGCCTGTCAGTCGAGCGCTCCCGCCGCCGCCATGGCCGGCGCTGCTCTGAGGCCGCGAGGTTGACCAGGATGGTGCGCAGGTACGCGGAGGGATCGTCGGCCGACCGAACCCAATCCGAGCGGCTGTAGGCGCGCTCCAAGGTGCCCTGCACGAGGTCGTCGGCCCGGTGCCAGTCCCCGCCCAGGGCATAGGCGAGGCGTCGCAGCGCTGTCACCTGGCCCAGGGCCAGCGCAGCAAATTCCTCGTCGCGGTCCACCCGTCCCGCACCCCCTCAGGAAGGTTCTACCGCGTTGGACGCCTGAGGGCGGGCATTCGGTTGTGTGTCGCCGGCTACTGGAGATCCGCGAGGAAGTCCTGCACAGCCTCGTTGAAGGCCTCGGGCACCTCGAGGGCCGTGAGGTGACCGGACCCCGGCAGCACGGCGAGCCGGCCGTCCGGAAGGGCATCCACCATCGCGTCCGCGTCGGCCCGCGTCGAGAGCTCGTCCTCGTCACCGAGCACGACAAGGGCCGGGACGTCGACCGAGCGCAGCGTGTCGAGTGAGTCCGGGCGGGCGGCCATCGCGCGCTGCGCCCACGCCCCGGCTGACGGTGACGCCGTCTCGACCAGGGCCGCGACCCGGGCCGCTACCTGCGGTCGCTCGCGAGCCGTCGTCGGCCCGAACAGCGCCGGCAGAACCTCCTCGACGAGGGCGGCCGGCGTGCCTTCCGCGTCGAGCCGGGTCGCGATGCGCTCGCGCTTCTCCCTCGCCGGTTCCGGGTCGGCGCCCGCCTTCGTGTCGGCGAGGACCAGCGCCCGTACGCGGTCAGGGTGCCGTCTCAGGAACGCCATCGAGGCGTAGCCGCCCATCGACAGGCCGCCCAGCACGACCCGGTCGAGCGCCAACCGGTCGAGCATGGCCGCCACGTCGTCCGCTACGTGGTCGAGAGACGGCTCGTCGACGCCCAGCCCGGAGCCGCCGAACCCACGCTGGTCCGGCGTGATGACCCGGCAGCTGGTGCCGAA
Organism: Actinomycetes bacterium; assembly: GCA_050743225.1. Classification (GTDB taxonomy): domain Bacteria; phylum Actinomycetota; class Actinomycetes; order JACCUZ01; family JACCUZ01; genus JBOGDX01. The sequence continues at coordinate 3,947 of JBOGDX010000356.1, forward strand.
CGCCTCGCGCTGGGCCGACCACATCTCCGAGG
>JBOGDX010000357.1:0-3960 GCA_050743225.1 Actinomycetes bacterium
GCTCGGGCTTGCGCAGCCACCTGGCCGCCACGTCGCTGGCCGGCGCGCCTGGCCCGCGTACCCGCATCCTCGGTCGGGAGGCCAGCTACCTCGTCGCCGGGGTGGCCGGCGAGGCCACCGCGTACGACGGGTGGGCTGACCCGGACGACGACCACCGCGGCTGGCTGGTGCGGGGGGAGAAGTCCGAGCCGGTGCCGCGCGCACCGGGCGGTTGGGAGGACTTCTACCCGGCCGTGACCGCGATGCTCCGCGACGGCGCGCCACCGCCGGTCGAACCGTCGGAAGCGGTGGACGTCCTGGCCGTCCTGGACGCTGCCCGCCGGTCTGCCCGCGAGGACGTCGTGGTCACCCTGGGCTGAGTGCGGGAGCAGGTTGAGGCGCGTGGCATGAAGTGGCCGATCTGCTCGTCGCTACTGTCTCGGGATGCGGCACGCCGAGTTCCTCGACCGTCGCCTCGTGACGGTCTACGACGCCGAGTGCCCGTGGTCGCGGGATGACGACTTCTTCCTTTCCGTCGTCGAAGAGACGCCAGCTGTCCGAGTGCTTGACCTGGGCTGCGGGACCGGTCGCCTGGCCCTGGGGCTGGCCGCTGCCGGCCACACGGTGACGGGGATCGACCCCGCCCGGGCATCTCTCGAGGCCGCAGGTGCGAAGCAGGGCGCCCAGGGAGTGACCTGGATCGAGGGCACCTCGCGGGACCTCCCCGATGTCGCGTTCGACGTCGCCGTCATGACCAGCCACGTCGCGCAGTTCTTCGTCACCGATGACGAATGGGCGCGTACCCTCGCCGACCTCAAGCGGACTCTCGTCTCGGGCGGCAGGTTGGTCTTCGACACGCGCGATCCACAGGCTCGGGAGTGGGAGCGGTGGAACCCGATCGACTCGCAACGCCGCATCCCGCTGCCGGACGACAGCGTCGTGACAGTCTGGACCGAGGTGACCGCCGTGCAGGATGGCGCGGTCAGCTTCACCCACCACTACGCGTTCCCCGATGGCGAGGAGCTCCTGAGCACGGCCACTCTTCGTTTTCGGCCCGAGGAGGACGTCCGTGCGTCCCTGCAGGACGCCGGGTTCTCCGTCGAACGGATCTACGGCGGCTGGCGGCGCGAACCTGTCGGCCAGGGGGACGGCGAGCTGCTCGTCATCGCGCGGGGCTGAGGATTGTCGCCAGGCTACACACGTCGGGATCCGCACCTCATATCCACGCGCCTCATCCTGTTTTCGTACTGCCTTTGATCTGCGCATGGCGACAGCGTGAGGCGAGCGGGAAATCACCGGCGCCGCCGATCCCTCGAGCGTTCGATCACTGCCGTCTCCTCCTTGCGGCGCATGAGCGGGACCGTGCCGTCAGCGGCGTGATCGGAGGTCTCGGCCGTCGGCTTGTGTGCAGACGATCGCTCCTATTATTCGGATGTGGAGTTGGCCGACGCCTGGGAGCGCAACGCGGACCAGTGGCTCGCGTGGGCCGATCCAGCGCACGAGGACGGCTTCTGGTCCGTGACGTGGCCGACGCTACGACAGTTGCTTCCACCTCCCGACGGATTGGTCATCGACCTGGGATGCGGCGAAGGCCGCGGCCTGCGAGAGCTGCGCGGGAGCGGGTACGACGGGATTGGGATCGACCGCTCGCCAACATTGGCCCACGCAGCTGCGGGCCAGTCACCAGAATCGCGAGTGGTCATCGCGGACGCGGCACGGCTGCCAATATTCGATGCCTGCGCGTCCGTCGTGTTCGCCTCGATGTCCTTGCTTGACATGGATGATCTCGACAGCACCTTGGCTGAAGTTCGGCGTGTGCTTCGCCCAGGCGGCGCCCTGTGCGCCGCGATCGTGCATCCGTTCATCTCGGCGTTCAGACCCGAAACCGTGCACGAGGGGACGTTCCACTTGGACGGGTCCTACCTCTCTTCGCGCCACTACCTAGACAACGTCACTCGCGACGGCCGGTCCATGACGTTCGCCAGCATGCATCGACCGCTCCACGAGTACTTCGATCGGCTGTTCAACCTGGGGTTTGTGATTACCGCGGTTCGGGAGGAAGGTGGCGGCCCGGTTCCGTGGCTCCTCGCCTTCCGTGCGACCGCGCACGCTTGATTATCGACGAGCCGGAAGGAATGCGTCACGCATCGCACTCGACGAGCGCGGCGAGCCTCGCGACGGCCGCACGCCAGTCGATCTCGTTATCGCGGCCGGATCACCCCTCGGCAGCCCCTCTTGCAGGACGGCAAGACAGGAGCCGCCGTCTGCGTCCGCGAGAGTGATCGTGATCGCATCTCATCGCGGAACGCGGGATCTGACGTGGGCTGAACCCGTGTCGATTCCCGGCGGGCTCGTTCGTCGGAATGCTGAGGGCGCCCAGGGCGCGTCCACCCGAAGGGAGACATCGATGAGCAAGTACATCTTCATCTACCGGGGCCCGGCGACGCCGATGGAGGACTTCACGCCGGAGCAGGGGGCGGAGCAGCTGGCGCTCTGGAACGAGTGGATGGGCAAGGTCGGCTCGGCTTTGCTGGACGGCGGTGCGCCATTCGGCCAGCGGGTTGCCGTGGCCGACGACGGCGCGCCGGCCGACACGGGTGAGCTGAACGGCTACAGCATCCTGGAGGCGGACAGCCTCGACGGGGCGCGGAAGCTGGCCGACAACCACCCGTTCCTGGCCGAGGGCAAGGGGCGCTTCGCGATCGAGATCTTCGAGCTGGTGCCGATGCCGTAGTCCGCGGTCAGGCGTCCACCGGGGCGAGCAGCCGGGGTTCGATGCGCGTCTCGACGGCCTCGCCGTCGGGACCGCGCTCGACCCGGTACGCCGCGGCACCCGGGCGGTCGCTGACCGCCTCGACGAGCTCGGTGCCGTCGTAGTGCAGCCCGACGCCGTCATCAGTCGCGTACGACGTGGGCAGACTGCGCTCGGCCACCAGCCGGTGGAGCAAGGGGCGACGTTGTTCCTCGGAGTCGTAGTGCACACCGTTGCCGTACGGCAGGAAGGCGAGCCCGTCGGTGACAGGTCGCAGGTCGACGCCGAAGCTGTCGGTGGTGCCGCCGACGTGCCAGCAGAGGGAGCCGGCGGAGACCCCGGAGAGCACGACTCCGGACTCCCATGCCTCGCGCATCAGCTCGTCGAGGTTGTGCACCCGCCACACCGCCAGCAGGTTGGCGACCGACCCGCCGCCGACCCAGATGACGTCCTGGGCGAGCAGGTGCGCGCGGACGTCCGCGACGTTGGGCATCGAGAACAGCTCGAGGTGCGAGGCGCGCACGTCCGAGCCGGCGAATGCCCGGTAGAAGCCGGCGATGCCGTTGAGACTGTCGCCTTGCGCGGTTCCGACGTAGCAGACCCGTGCGCGCTCGGGTGCACCGGCAAGCTCGATCGCGTGCTCGATCAGCGGGCCTCGCCGCCAGTGGAACGCGCCGTACTCGCCGGGGAGGAACCCACCCGATGTCGCGAGGATCTTCATCCGGCGACCATACGAGCAGGCTGTGGACAACCTGGCCGGCGGGGCGGGCACCGTGCGCCAGGCTCGGGGCATGGGCGGCACCATGGGCGGCAGCGAACGGCCTGGCCTCGACGTACCTGGCTTCGAGGTCGTCGAGCTCCTCGGCTACGGCTCGGAGGGGGAGGTCTGGCTCGCGCGAGAGCACGCGTCCGGCGCGCCGGTCGCGCTGAAGAGGGTGCGCGGCGGGTCCGACCTCGCCGCCCGTGACCGGCTGCGGAGGGAGGCTGCCGTTCTCGCGGGGGTCGACCACCCGCACATCGTGCGCCTCCGCTCGGTCGTCGGCGCCGGGGACGACCTCGTGCTGGTGCTCGACCTGGCGACCGGGGGCAGCCTTGCCCGCCTGCTGGCGTCGCGACGACTATCACCCGGCGAGGTGGTGACCATCGCCGTCCCGCTGGCGCAGGCCCTCGCGGACGTGCACTCCCGCGGGCTGGTCCACGGCGACGTCACGCCCGCCAACGTCCTGTTC
>JBOGDX010000358.1:0-3946 GCA_050743225.1 Actinomycetes bacterium
GGTCATCGGCCGTCGTCGGTTCTGGGCCCTGATGGAGGGCAGCCCCACCATCCTGCGCAAGCTGCTCATCGGCCTGGCCCGGCGACTGCACGAGCTCGACGCCGCGGACAGCGCGGCCCGTCTTGCCGCGGGCCCGAGGGCGGCAGCGGGCTGAGAACCTGGTCCGACTCCGGTCCGGTCAGCCGACCTGGGCCGCGGCCGCGGCCCGGGATGCGGCCGCCCGGTCCTCCGCAGCGTCGTGGTCGACGCCCGGGCCGTGCTCGCGCCACCACGCCTGCCCGGCCTCGGGAAGCGTGTGGATCGGGTCGTAGTACTCGTGGCGGCGGCTCAGGGCGTCGGGGTCAGCCTTCTCGATGCCGGTGCGGTAGTTCTTCGTCCAGTACGAGACGCCGCGCTCCTCGTCGTACTCCTCGATCTGGTGCACCCAGCGCTTCCCGACGAACGGCACGTCGCAGATGATCCGCGGCGTGGCGAATCCCGGCAGGTAGCCCATGATCCCGTGCTGAAGCTTCTGCGCCTCGCCCACGGACACCCGCCAGTGCTCCGAGAACGGGATCATGTCGCACATGTAGAAGTAGTAGGGCATGATCCCGGCGCCGTCGAGCAGCGAGAAGCACAGGTCCAGCAGGTCGGTCGTACTGGCGTTGACGCCGTGCATGAGCACACCCTGGTTGCGCACGTCGCGCACGCCGGCGTCGAGCATGGCCCGCGTGGCGTCGGCCACGAGAGGGGTCACCGATGCGGCGTTGTTGACATGCGTGTGAATCGCCAGGTGCACGCCACGGGCCCTCGCGACAGTCGCCAGCCGCTCCATGCCGGCCCGCACCTCGTCCTGCAGCCAGTGCTGCGGCAGGCCCATCAACGCCTTGGTGGCCAGCCGGATGTCGCGGATGTTCTCGATGTCGAGCAGCCGCGCGACGAACGCCTCGAGGTTCTTGAACGGCATGTTGGCGACGTCGCCGCCGCTCACGACGACATCGCGCACACCGGGGGAGCGGCGCAAATAGTCGATCATCGCGTCGTACCGGTCGACCGGCTTGAGCCCGAACTTCAGCTTGTCGATGACCGGCGTGGAGTTGCCGACCAGGTCCATCCGGGTGCAGTGGCCGCAGTACTGCGGGCACGTCGGCAGCAGCTCGGCCAAGACCTTCGTCGGGTAGCGGTGGGTCAGCCCCTCGGCGACCCACATGTCGTGCTCGTGCAGCGAGTCGCGGGTGGCGTGCGGGTGGCTCGGCCAGTCGGTCCGGCGATCGGAGAAAACGGGAAGCATGTAGTTGCGGACCGGGTCGGCGTAGAACGCCTCGGTCCAGGTGCGGCCAGCAGTCGGTCCGGTGGGGACCATGGTGTTCATCATCTGCGGCGGGACCAGCATCGACATGGTCGCCCGCTCCGCCTGGTCGCGCTCGAGGTCGGCGTAGAAGCGGTCCTCGAGCAGGCCGCCCATCAGAGCCCGCAGCTGCTTGATGTTCTTCACGCAGTGCGCCCGCTGCCACTGGGCGCTGGACCACTCCTCGGCCGAGACGTCTCGCCAGCCCGGAAGGCGGGTCCAGTCCGGCTCGACGAGCTCGCGCCGACGGTAGGGGTACGGCTGCTCGAGGGCACTCTCAGCGGTGCCGTCGGCGTCGTGCCGGACGTCGGCTGTGGCGGTCACGGTGTGGTCTCCTCGGCGGATGTCTTCCCGGTTCGACCCCTAGGTTACGGGAGGACGTTCGGCAGATCCAACGGCTCGCCGTAAGATCTCCGTCGGCGCCCCACTCCCGGGGCTGATCATGCAGTTCCGGGGATCTTGCGCCCCCACGCCCCAGTCGATCATGCAGCTTTGGGGATCTTGTCCGACGCGAAGGGAGCCGGCGTGACCGCCACCTCGCCCATCGGCCTGCACCGCGTGCTCGAACCGGTGGGCGCGCTCCCGCAGGCGGCCGACCGGCTCGACGCCAGCCCGGACGTGGCGGTCGACGAGGTCCGCCTGCGGATCGAGCGGCTCAACCTCGACGCGGCGTCGTTCCGCCAGCTCGCCACCAAGCACAACGGCGACGGCGACGCGGTACGCCGCGAGGTGCTCGAGATTGTCGCGTCCCGCGGCAAGATGCAGAACCCGGTGACCGGGTCGGGCGGCATGCTGGTCGGGGTCGTCGAGGAGGTGGGGCCGCAGTCCCCGCTGGGGCTGCAGGTCGGGCAGCGGGTCGCCACCCTGGTCTCCTTGTCCCTGACCCCGCTGCGGATCACCGACGGGCTGGCCCGGTGGGACGGCCGGTCCGAACAGGTGCCGGCGGACGGGCACGCCATCCTGTTCGGCCGCTCCATCGCCGCACGCATTCCGGACGACCTTCCCGGTGAGCTGGCGATGGCGGTGCTGGACGTCTGCGGCGCACCCGCCCTGACATCGCGGGTGGTCCGCGAGTACCCGTCCGGTCGGGTGGCTGTCATCGGAGGGGCCGGGAAGAGCGGGTCGATGTCGCTGGCCGCGGCCAGGCGGGCCGGCGCCGCGCGCACGGTCGGGGTGGTGCCTCTTGAGAGCGAGGCCCACGTGCTTCGCGGGGCAGGTCTGGCCGACGCCGTCGCCGTCGCCGATGCCCGGGACCCGGTGGCCATCGCACGGGCAGTCGAGACGGCGCTCGGTGGTCCGGCGCACGTCACGGTCGTGTGCGTCGACGTGCCCGGCTGCGAGCACGGCGCGATCCTGTCCACCGCGGACGGCGGCACGGTGATCTTCTTCTCGATGGCCACCTCGTTCTCGGCCGCCGCGCTGGGTGCGGAGGGACTCGCGTCCGACGTGACCATGCTGATCGGCAACGGCTACGTGCCCGGGCACGCCGACCTCGCGATGGAGATCCTGCGGACCGAGCCGGGCGTGCGGGGCCTGTTCGAGCGCCGTCTGCCGCCACCTGCACTGACCCGCGGCGGCCGCTGACAGACTGCCGCGATGGTTGCGACGCTCTACCACGACGGCCTGATCCACTCTCCGGACGACGCGGCCGCGACCGCGTTCCTGGTCCGCGGCGGGGCCATCGCATGGGTCGGGCGGGACCCCGGCGCCCACACCGGTGAGGCCGACCGCACGGTCGACCTGGCCGGTGCCCTGGTGACGCCGGCGTTCGTCGACGCGCACGTGCACGCGACGTCCACCGGGCTGGCCCTGCGCGGCCTGGACCTGACGGGCGCCACCTCCCTGGCGGACTGCCTGGCCCGCGTCGAGGCAGCCGGCCGGGCTGCCCGGGGGAGCGTCGTGCTGGGCCACGGCTGGGACGAGACGCTGTGGCCGGAGCACCGGCCACCGACCCGCCAGGAGCTCGACCGGGCGTCGTACGGCGGCGTGGTCTACCTGTCCCGGGTCGACGTCCACTCGGCCGTCGTGTCCTCCGCGCTGCTCGCGACCGTGCCGGAGGTGCGCGCCGAGGAGGGCTACAGCGACTCCGGGTACCTGACCCGGTCCGCCCACCACGTCGTACGCCGGGTGGCGCGCGAGTCGGTCACCCCCGCGCTGCGCCGCGCCGTGCAGCGGGCGGCGCTGCGCCGGGCCGCCGAGCTCGGGGTGGGCTGTGTGCACGAGCTGGCCGGGCCGGACATCTCGAGCATGGATGACCTGACCGCGCTGCTGGACCTGGCCCGGACCGAGCCCGGTCCGGAGGTCGTGGGGTACTGGGGCGAGCTCGGCGACCGCGGCCTGACCCGCGCCCGGGAGCTGGGCACCGCCGGTGCGGCCGGGGACCTGTTCGCCGACGGATCCATCGGCTCCCACACGGCTGCCCTGCGCGAGCGGTACGCCGACGCCGACCACGCCGGGCACGGCTACCTCACGGCGGCGCAGGTGCGCGACCACGTCGTCGCGTGCACCGAGGGCGGGCTGCAGGCCGGGTTCCACGCCATCGGCGACGGTGCCCTCGACGCCGTGACCGCAGGGCTGTCGGAGGCGGCGCAGCGCCTCGGCGACGGCCCCGTGCGGGCC
>JBOGDX010000359.1:0-3942 GCA_050743225.1 Actinomycetes bacterium
GGCTCGGGCGGCGGCGAGCACCACGGGGGTCGCGGGGGTGGAGACCGTGACGACCGAGGAGGCGTACGACGTGAGAAGCGCCCGCAGGTCGACCTCCCCGCCCACCGTCTCGGGAGCGGCGGTGACCAGCGCGCGCAGAGCCTGCTCCTGCTCCGCGGCCAGCCGGCCGATCTCGGCCGCCTCGCCCCCGGCCTCCTGGCCGCGGCGCCCGACCAGGGCCAGCACCTGCAGGACGTTGTCGTGGATGTCGCGCGAGAGCCGCTCGCGCTCCCGCGCCGCGGCCTGCACGGCGAGGGCGCTGGCCAGGGCGAGCTCGCCGCGGCGCGCCAGGGACATGGCGTAGCCGACGACCGCGCCGGCCAGCAGGAGCAGCACGATGTTGTTGGCCGTCGGGACGGTGAGCGCGCCCCGGTGCACCAGGTCCGCGACCGCGATGCCGCCGGCGGCCCCGAGGCCGGCCGGCCAGCCGCCCTTCACCGCGAAGGCGAGCACCGGCGTCGCGGCCCACACGACCGGAAGGGTCTGGGCGCCCTCGACGATGCGGTCCGAGTCGTCGAGGAAGCGACCGGCGACCACGGCGGCCATGGCCAGCGCGAGGTCGAGGCCGAGGACCGGCCAGCGTCGGCCCTCGGGACGCCGGTAGGTCAGCGCGGTGACAACCGTCCAGACGCCCATCAACGAGAGGATGACCCAGCCGCCGGCCGGGTGGGCGTACTCGTCGTAGCGTCGGGCGTAGACGACGACCGCGTAGGCCAGGCCGAGCCCGCGGAACACCGCTATCGCGCGCCAGACCGCCGTCTCGATCCCCACGGCCAGAATTGTCCTCGGTCCGGCCAGCGACTGCCGGGACCTCAGGCCGCCGGCGCGTGGCCGGTCACGCCGGACTTCTCGGCCTTGGCCTCGGCTTTGAGCCGGTCCTTGGCGACCTGGGCGTAGATGTCGACGTACTCCTGCCCGGACAGGTCCATCAGCTCGTACATCACCTCGTCGGTGATGGAGCGCAGGACGAAGCGGTCGCCCTCCATGCCCTCGTATCGCGAGAAGTCCAGCGGCGCGCCGATCTTCACGCCCACCCGCCCCAGGCGAGGCATCTTGCGGCCCGGGGGCTGGATCTTGTCGGTGTCGATCATGGCCACCGGCAGGACCGGGACGTGGGCCTCAAGCGCCATCCGAGCCAGGCCAGTCTTGCCGCGGTAGAGCTTGCCGTCGGGCGAGCGGGTGCCCTCCGGGTAGATCCCGAGGCACTCCCCCCGGCCGAGGACTTTCAGCCCCGTGCGCAGCGCCGCCTCCGACGCCTCGCCGCCGGTGCGGTCGACCGGCAGCTGCCCCACACCCTTGAAGAACCCTGCAGTGAGCCGGCCCTTGAGGCCGCTACCGGTGAAGTAGTCCATCTTCGCGAGGAAGGTGATGCGGCGGTCGACGACCAGCGGCAAGAAGATCGAGTCCGAGAAGGACAGATGGTTGCTGGCGAAGATGACGCCGCCCGCGGCCGGCACGTTCTCGAGGCCGATGACGTACGGGCGGAAGACCAGGCGCAGCACCGGCCCGAGGACGATGCGCTTGAGGAACCAGTAGAACAACCGCGCACCTCCCTGGGCACCGACCTCCACCACCCTGCGGAGTCCCCGCGAAGCCGGTGAGAGCGGCGAGCGACTTCGTGGGTGCACCCTAGGGGATGGGGCACGGATCGTGCGACGATGCGCCCATGCCCGTGATGCCCGGCGCCGAGCCGTTCCACCACGAGGGCAGCAGGGTCGGTGCCCTGCTCTGCCACGGGTTCACCGGCACCCCGCAGAGCCTGCGTCCGTGGGCCGAGCACCTCGCCGCCGCCGGCCTGACCGTGGCGCTCCCGCGGCTGCCGGGGCACGGCACGAGCCCCGCGGAGGCCAACCTCACCCACTGGGAGGACTGGTACGCCGAGCTGGACCGCAACCTGGCCCAGCTGCGTGACCGGTGCGACGACGTGTTCGTCATGGGGCTGTCGATGGGTGGGACGCTGGCGATCCGGCTCGCCGAGGAGCACGGCGCCGAGGTCGCCGGGCTGGTGCTGGTGAACCCGAGCCTGCTGACCAAGCGACCCGACCGTTTCCTGCTGCCGGTGCTGCGATGGGTGGCCCCGACGTGGAAGGGCATCGCCAGCGACATCAAGAAGCCGGGCTCGGTCGAGCTGGCCTACGACCGCATCCCGGTCAAGGCCGCCTACCAGCTGAGCCGGCTGTGGCTGACCACCCGCGGCGACCTGGCGAAGGTCACCCAGCCGATCCTGGTGTTCCGCTCCACCGAGGACCACGTCGTCGAGCCGGACAGCTGCGCGATGCTGCGCGAGAAGGTCGCCTCGACCGACGTACATGAGGTGCTGCTCGAGGACAGCTACCACGTCGCGACCCTCGACAACGACGCGAAGACGATTTTCGAGGGCAGCCTGGGGTTCGTGCGGCGGCTGGCGAGGACGGCACCGTGACCCGCCGCGACAACGGGCTGCACGCCCCGTCGTACGACCGGCTGGTCGACGTCGAGACCCACCTGGTCGAGGGGTTGCTCGAGCGGCTCCGGGATGAGGACGTGGCTGCCTACAGTGCGCCGACCGGCGGGCGGCCCGGGCCGTACGGCGACACGGTGCTGCCCGTCGGTCCGAGTGACAGCGTCTGGGTCGACAGCACCCGGCGCGCCGAGGCCCGCGCGGTGACCGACCAGTACCTCGAGGAGGTCGCGGCGGACCTGGCGTGGGCGGGGATCGTGGCCGACTTCGAGCGCGACTCGGCCGACGAGGTGCCGACGTGGCCGGCCAGCGAGGACGTCGACGAGAACATCGACCGGGACCCGGACGCGGACGCCGGCGAGCACCCGGGGCGCGGGAGTGCGGGCTCCGATGGACGTACGTCCGGCTTCGACGAGCTGCGCGACGTCGTGGCCTCACCCCTCGCCGACGACCACTTCGAGCCGCCGCCCCCGCCCCCGCTGCCGTCGGTCGACCCACTGACCCGGATCGCCTGGGTGGGTGCTCTCGGTGGGCCGGCCGCGCTGGTGCTCGCTGCGCTCGGCGGCGTCCCGCTGTCGGGGTGGGTCGGGTTCCTCGCGCTGCTGGCGGGCATGGCAGGCTTCGTGACGCTCGTCGCCCGCATGAAGGACCGTCCGCCGACGGACTCCGGGCCGGACGACGGGGCGGTCGTGTAACTCCGTCGCGAAGGGAAGCCGCAGCGTGCACAGCGAGACCGTCGAGGTACGTGGTCACCTGATCGACTCGGGCGTGCTGTCGCGGGTGCTCGACGACATCCTCGAGTACGGCGGGGACTACTCGATCGACCGCTTCGAGGTCGGCAAGACCCCGGTCGACGAGTCGTACGCCCAGCTCACCGTCAAGGCGGAGCAGGAGGACGACCTCGCCCGGATCGTCATGCGGCTGCAGACGCACGGGGTGAACCCGACCAACCCGGGCGAGGCGGTGCTGCGCGAGGTGGAGTCCGACGGGGTCTTCCCCGACGACTTCTACTCCACGACCAACCTCGAGACCGTGGTGCGCCTGGGCGGGCACTGGGTGCCGGTGGAGAACCCGGAGATGGACTGCGGGATCGTCGTGCACGGCGAGCGGGCGCGCACCATCGCGGTCAGCGACGTCAGGGCCGGGGACCAGGTGGTCTGCGGCGCGGGCGGGGTGAAGGTCGTGCCGCTGCCGGCGATCGACCGCAGCGTGGGCGGGTTCGAGTTCATGAACTCCGAGGTGTCGTCGGAGAAGCCGCAGGCGCTGCTGGTGCGGCAGATCGCGCAGCAGATGCGCGAGGTCAAGGCCGAGGGCAAGAAGGTGCTCTGGGTCGGCGGGCCGGCCGTCGTGCACACGGGAGCGGCCCCAGCAATGGTCGCGCTCGTGGAGGCCGGCTACGTCGACGTGCTGTTCGCCGGCAACGCACTGGCCACTCACGACATCGAGGCGTCACTGTTCGGCAC
>JBOGDX010000360.1:0-3942 GCA_050743225.1 Actinomycetes bacterium
GACGTGTTCTGCGAGCCGGCGTCCCCGCACGCCTTCGACGGCGACGCCAGCCGGGCCGTGCTGGAGGCCGGTAGCGCGGTCGGGCTCGGTCTGCGGGTGCACGCCAACCAGCTCTCCGCCGGACCGGGCGTGCGGCTCGCGGTCGAGCTCGGCGCAGCCAGCGCCGACCACTGCACACATCTCACCCCGGCCGACGTCGAGGCGCTCGCCGGCGGCACGACAGTCGCGACGCTGCTACCGAGCGTGGAGTTCTCTACCCGCTCGCCCTACCCCGACGCCCGTCGTCTGCTCGACGCAGGCGTGACCGTCGCCCTGGCCACGGACTGCAACCCGGGCAGCTGCTTCACCTCGTCGATGCCGTTCTGCGTCGCGCTGGCCGTGAGGGAGATGCGCATGACGCCGGCCGAAGCGGTGTGGGCAGCGACGGCCGGCGGTGCGAGGGCGCTGCGCCGCAACGACATCGGCCATCTCGGGATCGCCGCCCGCGCCGACCTTGCGGTTCTCGACGCGCCGTCCTACCGCCACCTGGCCTACCGGCCGGGAGTGCCCCTGGCCCGGCACCTGGACGTCCCCCGGTAGCAGCTCAGATCGGCGGCAGGCGCAGCAGCCGCGTCCGCGCCTGGACGAACTGGTTGGGCCCCCAGCCCGTCCCGTCGCGGGTCAGCCAGCCGATGTACCCGCTCGGGAGGGACGGGGCGGACGCCGTCGGGTGGCCGCCGGACCGTGTCGTGGACGGCGGGTCTGCCGACCCGTCGGACAGCAGGTCGACGCCCGAGGTCGAGGCCGCCAGAACTGCAAGGACGACAAGTGGTGGGACCGCGCCGGTCCGGATCCGGCGGGTCCGCGGCGCTGTCATGGCCCCCGAGAAGCGCAGCCGCTCTCGCGGCGGGCCGACAGCGAGCTCGTCCCTCGTGGTCGCCGGTACCGCATCCACAACCGCAGGCTAGGCGCTTCCTGGGCAGGGCAGCGGAGGCAAACCGCAGGTAAAACCCTGTGGTCACGGCTTGTCACGCCTCGTGTTCGAGCGCACGGTGAGTACAGGCCTGGCGACTCGCTGTGCATCACAGCTCACTCGCGGGGGCGCGCGCGTTGCGGCCGAAGGAGGGGGGCCGTGCGACAGACACGACGGGTGTGGGTGCAGAACGTCATCGTCGCCGTCCGCGTGCTCGAGACCCGGCTCGACGTTGCCGAGGCGCAGGGGTTGGGGCCCGACCAGATGGCCGCCGCCGACGGGGTCCGCAAGCTGCTGCGCACGGCCGAGGAGGCGGCGTACGGCGTCGAGCCCAGGTCGAGCCGGTTGGCGAACTGGTGGGGCGGGACGCTCGTCGAGGCCGCCTACCAGAACCTGCACGCGGCCCGGGCGCAGATGGTCGACGTCTACGACGACGCGACGGTGGCGGCGGAGATCCCCATTGCCCTCGCGCGGTCCCGCGTGTCGCTGCATCGCGACGACCCGCGGCACCTGGACCGCGACGACTTCGAGCAGCAGCAGTCCGAGCTGCACCGAAGGGCCTTCCTGCGGCGCGCGATCAAGGACGGCTACGACGCGATGGACCGCCAGCACGAGCGGCTGCGCAGCTTCCGCAACATCAACCTGCTCCTGGCGCTGTTCATCGCCGTCCTCGTGGCCATCACCATCGCGTTCGTCTCTGCCCGACCGAGCATCATGCCGTTGTGCTTCCCCGCCAGCGGGTTCGAGGACGGCGTCGGGCCGCAGAACTGCCCGACCGGATCCGGCGTGGCGGGACCCACCGGAGACGACATCATCGTCGTCGCGCTGCTGGGCCTGCTGGGTGGCGCGCTCGCAGCGGCGGTGTCGATCAGGAACCTGCGCGGCACTTCCACGCCGTACGACGTGCCGGTTGCCCTCGCCATGCTCAAGGTCCCGCTCGGCGCGTTCACCGCGATCCTGGGTCTGGTCGCCATCCAGGGCAACTTCATCCCCGGTCTGTCGGCGCTGGACTCGCAACAGCAGATCCTCGCGTACGCCCTCGTCCTCGGATTCGGCCAGCAGGTGTTCACGTACTCCCTGGACCAGAGGGCGCAGACGCTGCTCGACGCGGTCCCGGCCAAGGACGCGGCCATGGCCCCGCCGTCCCGGCCTCCGGAGCGCCCATCGGTCGGGACGCGCGCCGCGACACTCCCACCCCAGCACACACCGACAGCTGGGCAGGGCGACCTGGCGCGGCACATCGAGCTGCCACCTGCCGCGCCGGAGTTCCTGCCCAGGCCGCCGGTCGACGATGAAGGCGTCGTCCAGGACGACGGCGCGGCGACGCTGCCCAACGCTCCGGCGGCGGACCACCGCTGATGCGCACCTTTGAGCAGGCGCGGGACTTCGCCCAGCAACAGCACCGCGACGGGAGGGCGGCTCGCAGCTGGTTCAACCTGTGCCAGATGTTCTCCCGCCAGTGTGTGGGCGCGGAGCCGTTCGGCGCGTCGGCCCGGGAGGCGTTCAACGACATCCCCGGTGAACACCGCCACAGGTCCGCGCCGCCCCCCGCCGGCTCAATCGCCTACTACGGCGACTCCGACCGGGGCGCAGGGCACGCTGTCTTCGCGGTGCACGGCGGATTCGTCTGGTCCAACGACATCGTTCGGCGGGGACGCATCGACCGCGTGCGGTGGGACGTGTTCGTCTCGCGCTGGGGACTCCCCTATCGCGGGTGGATCGATGCCTGTCCCACCGGTGACCTGCCGGTCCAGCCGACCGAACCACGACGGCGGTACCGGCAGGGCAAGCGCGTCTTCAGCAGCCGGATGCGTTTCGCCCAGGACGACTCGGACAGCGTCTGGAACCTGCAGATTGCGCTGATGGCACGAGGGTTCGAGTTCGAGAACGGACCCACCGGCTACTACGGGAGCCACACCAGGACCTGTTGTGCGGCCTTCCAACGCCGCATGGGCTGGACCGGTGCCGACGCGGACGGCATCGCCGGCCCGGCCACGATCGACCGGCTCGGCCTGCTCTGGGTGACCGGATGACTCACGTCGGACGACAGGAGGTGCGGCATGAACGCCGAGAATGACACCGGACAGCCGACCGAGCTGCGACTCGCGCTGGTCTGCTACGGCGGTGTGTCACTGGCCATCTACATGCACGGCATCACCAAGGAGCTGCACAAGCTGGTCAGCGCGTCGCGACGTTTCGACGTGCTTGGCCCAACGGCGGACAACCCGTTCCGCGGGCCGGACGACACCCGCCACACCTACTTCGAGGCCCTTCGCGCAGTGAGCCGGCGCGGCGACACACCGCTCACCGTGGCGGTGGACATCATCTCCGGTACGTCCGCCGGTGGCATCAACGGTGTGTGCCTGGCCAAGGTGCTGGCGTGCGACAGCTCCCAGGACGCGTTGCGGCAGCTGTGGATCGACGAGGGCGACTTCAAGAAGCTGCTCCGATCGCCGGCCATCGGTGGATGGCGCACCCGGGCCGCGATCGCCGCCGCCCGCACGCTGCTCCGGCTCGGCAAGCCGTGGTCGCCCTTGCGCAGCGACCGGATGTCGCGCCTGCTCTACGACGCCATCGCCGACATGAATCCGACGCCGGCTTCGGCCGCCGCGTCGCTCCTGCCCGTCGGAGGCAGCCTCGAGCTGTTCGTCACGATGACCGACCTGGCTGGTTTCACCCTGCGCGTCCCGACCGGGGCGGGCGGGATCAGCCAACGCGAGACCGAGCACGCCCAGGTGCTCCGGTTCTCCGCGACGGCCGGTCGCTCGAACGGGCTGGACAGTCGCGGCGTCGGGGCGCTGGCCTTCGCCGCCCGTGCCACGTCCAGCTTTCCCGGAGCGTTCGCACCGGTCAGCCTGGCGAGCTTCGCCGAGGAGCTGGACGGACGCGCGTTCGACCCCGGGGACGTGGCCAGCCGGTTCGCCACGTCGTACGCCACGATCGGCCGGGACGCAGGCACCGCATGGTTCGTCGACGGCGGTGCTGAACAA
>JBOGDX010000361.1:0-3941 GCA_050743225.1 Actinomycetes bacterium
GCGCGGACCGCGGCGACCGCCACGGAGTGCGCGTCATCGGCGTCGGTCTTGCGGCCGTGCCCGGTATCAAGCATCCGAGCCCGAGCCGCCAGCTTCGCCGGCACGTCGACCACCTGCTCCCCATCACCCAGCAACCGCTGCGCCACCGACCGGCCGGCACCGTTGCTGCCCTCCACCGCCCAGACCCGGTCCGGCCAGACCGACACGAGCCTGCGCATCGCGGCGTAGCCGGTCTTGTCGGTGGCGAACCGGCCCGAGGCCAACACCTGCTCCTGGTCGTCGACAACCTCGATCGTGGCCGACAGCTTGTGGGGATCGACCCCAATGAAGATCTTGTTCATGGCTACCTCTCGCTGGTCCGAACCGGTGTGGACGGCGAGGCGGGCATTGCTACTGCGAGCTGGGCAGACCCCTCTTGGGCCACGCCTCACCACGGCGCCCGACGGGAGCGCAAACCGAAATAGAGCCACACCCAGCCTCAGGTGGGCAGCCGCGAAGAGAGCGTCCCGTCGAGCACCTGGACCGAGTCTGGCCAGACACCGGTCCTAACGGAATCGTCTAGTAGCCGCAAGCGATCGTTCGCTTCCACCGGTTGAGCCGCTGCGTCGCCCACGGCTAATGACAGACTGCCAGAGTGGATCCGATGGACGAATTGAGAGCCATGATTGAGGCTCACGGTTGGGCAGTGCGTAACGTGTCCGATGCTGATCCGTCGAAGTGCTTCTCCTACACTGTCGGGCTCACTGCTCATGATCACCCTGAGGTCGTCATGACCGGGTTGCCACCAGAGGTCGGCACTGCCTTCTTGAACATCGCTGGGGAGATGGTCGTCCGTGAAGGTTCTGAGTTGCGCCCGGGGGTGCCGACTACGGAGTTCGCCGACGGCCCTCCAATGCCAGTGATCGAGGTCTCGGACACATCTGGTCTCTCTGCGGTGCAGGACATCTATGGGCAGGTGCGAGCACTTCAAGTCATCTGGACCGACTCTGCTGGTCGGCTGCCGTGGGAGCCCGGCTACGCCAATCCTCCGGGCTCGCAGCCGATCCTGGGCCATGTCAAGTTGCGTCTCGGGTGCACTGACACTAGCTCCAGCTTGTTTGACCTCGATCAGCTCCCGGAATGGCCATTCTGGGAGCCGCTCTCCGTCCGCCGGGAGCCGGAACTAGTGTGCGCTCATGAAGCGCAGGATCGTCATCGTGTTTGCCATCGCTGTCTTGAGCGCATGTTCCAGCAGCACCGATTCCAGCGACGCCCCAGAGTCGCCGGCTGGACCGTCTCCCACACCAACAGAGCCGCAGACGCTCAAGGGGGTCAGGGCCTTCGCAAAGGAGGCGGCGGATCGGTTCGGTGCTCAGGACTATGCCGGCTCGTGGGACCAGTGGAACAAGGCCGGAAAGGCCGCGATTCCTCGCGCCGAGTACGTGAAGTATGCCGAGACCTGCGACCTCGGCGGCGCACCACTCAAGGTCGATGACATTCGTATGGAAGGTGATTCGAGGGCTGTCGTCCGCTATGAATTCGCAGGCTTCAAGCAGGCTCGAACCTTCATATACGAGGACGGCCATTGGCGGACGAAGGTCACGAACGAAACGCTCAATCTGTTCAAGAATGGCGGCAAGGCAAAGGGCGCGATCGCAGCCGCCAAGGCAGACGGCTCCTGCACTGGTTGAGAAGACCATCTAGACCGATGGCGGAGTCCGGTGCCTAGGTGCATCATTTCGCCGCGTGACTCTCCCGCAAACCCGCATTCTATGTGAGCGTCAACTCGGCCAGGACGAGCAAGCATCCGAGTACAAGCAGGACCACGCCAACTATTCCCAGGATCCAAACGAACATACCGACCCGCTTCGGGATTCCGAGGTCCTCGAGCCTCTCGGACTCAGATTTGAAGTCTTCCTCGGATGAGCGCGGCCAAGGCGGTACATCGCTCTCCGAGCGATTGTTCTCATCGGGCACGGCGGCCTCCACGCTCTTCGGACCTGCGCCCACTGTACGTTCGGGTTCCTGGATCAACCGAGCTCCGCAGCGCGGCAAAGGCAGAAAGGCTCCGAAGACAAGACGCCGGTCGGCGCCATGATCGCAAGCTACGACACCAATCGGTACTTATCAGCCCAACCGATTCGATGGACACGCATTAGCTCTCACGCGGCGGTTTGACGCAGTCCCATTGCCCGTCAGACGAACAGGACAAGAGCCACGATACGTAGCGCTCCAAGCCAAAAGAACGCTGAGGACGATCACTCCATCACTCGGCAGAACGGCGACGATGCCGCCTACTGCTGTTCTCGGCGCTGCAATGGATCCCGGTACGTTGCCGCCCATCTGCGCATCGCCATGCCAATCGTCATGAACATGAGGCTGAGGAGTGTTTGTCCGAGTATGGCAAGCCACGGAAGCACTAAACCCCCAGAGACTACGTTTGCAAGAGTGAGCGCAGCACAAAGGACAAGCATGAGTGCTGCGCTATACACAAGAAAGGCTCCACCATGACGCGCAAACGTGACCTGTCGACTCCTCCAGCGCGAACCCTTGATCGGATCAACTTGTTCAAGCTGCTGGCGAGCGGCTCCGTAAACCATGGCACCCACGACGGCGATTGGGCCGCCCATGATCAGCGCGGCTAGCAGGACCCATTGCTCCCCCAACTGCGACTCTTCTTCCACGATCCTTCTGAACACCACGACAGCAGTCATGACGAGGACAAAGCCGAACAGCATCAGCGTCAGTCCCAGTCGCTGACGTCGAACAAGACTTGAGGTCTGCCGTTTAGACATCCCTGAACGCTCTTCGATACATCGAGTACGAGGAGTATCCGTTCCATACGGCCAAACCACCGAACATAAGACCTCCGATCATGCCAATGCCGCAGCCTGCGGGGCCGAGGCTGCAGCCCATTGTCACCATGCCGACGGCGGCGACAGCGTTGCCCACCGCATCCCATGCATAGAAGGTCGCAAGGGCGAACTGCGCCCAATCAACACGCTGCGCGCCATTCCACACGTTCGATGCCGCGTCACAAGCCCGTTGGGGACTGTCAGATTTTCTGTGTAAGAGGACATGGCTAGTTGATTTCGAGCCGCTCGCCGTAGGTCATGGCGAGGGTGTTCAGGATGGACTTCCAACCGGCGATTTGGCCGGTCGGATTCGGTCGGTTGTGCTGTCGTTCGATCGCCGCCAGATAGAGCACCTTCAATGCTGACTGCTCGTCGGGGAAGTGCCCTCGCCGTCGGGTCGCCTTGCGGAATCGGGCGTTCAGAGGCTCGATGCCGTTGGTCGTGTAGATGAGTTTGCGGACGTCGATGGGGAAGGCCAGGAACGGGATGAACTCGGGCCACGACCGGCGCCAGAGCTCGACCATCGCCGGATATCGGTCCTGCCACGTCTGCGCGAACGCGTCGAGCTCGGTTTCGGCCGCTTGAACCGACGAGGCGTGGTAGATCCGTTTGAGGTCCTTCGCGATCGCCGCCCAGTGCTTCTTGGAGGCATAGCGCAGTGAGTTCCTCACCAGGTGGACGACGCAGGTCTGGACCGTCGCCTGGGGCCAGGTCGCCTCGATCGCGGCCGGCAACCCTTTGAGGCCGTCGCAGCACACGATGCATGCATCGAGGATGCCACGGTTCTTCAGCTCGGTGAGCATGTTCATCCATTGCTTCGCGCCCTCACCACCGGACGGTCCGACCCACAGGCCCAAGACGTCGCGGACACCGTCGATGCCGATGCCCAACGCCACATAGACCGGCCGGTTCGCGACCTGGCCCTCGCGGATCTTCAACACGATCGCGTCGATCAGGATCACCGGATAGACCGCATCCAACGGTCGGGACTGCCAGGCCCGCATGTCGACCAGGACGGCCTCGGTGACCTTGGAGACCAGATCCCGGCTCACGGTGGTGTCATAGACCTCCGACAGATGGTTCGCGATGTCGCCAGTCGTCATGCCC
>JBOGDX010000362.1:0-3935 GCA_050743225.1 Actinomycetes bacterium
GGCCCCGCGCGCCTCGATGATGGCCGCGCCGCGCTTTGCGACCGTGGGGATGAACTCGTTCTCGATCCACGACTGGTCGGACACGACCTCGGCAGCGGGCTTCCCGGCGACCTCCGCGTGGAAGATGTCGGGGTACTGGGTCGCCGAGTGGTTGCCCCAGATCGTGAGCCGTGTGATGTCCGAGACCGGGGATCCGGCCTTCTTCGACAGCTGGCTGAGCGCCCTGTTGTGGTCGAGTCGGGTCATCGCGGTGAACTGCCCGCGCGGGACGTCCGGCGCGTGCGAGGCAGCGATGAGGGCGTTCGTGTTGGCCGGGTTGCCGACGACGAGCACGCGGACGTCATCGGCGGCGCCTGCGTTGATGGCCTCGCCCTGCGGCTTGAAGATGCCGCCGTTGGCCTCGAGGAGCTCCCCGCGCTCCATGCCTGCGGTACGCGGCCGGGCCCCGACGAGCAACGCCACGTTCACGCCGTCGAAGGCCACGCGCGGGTCGTCGGTGATGTCGATGCCGTCCAGCAGCGGGAACGCGCAGTCGTCGACCTCCATGGCCGTGCCCTCTGCCGCCTTCAGCGCCGGTGTGATCTCCAGCAGCCGCAGCCGCACCGGGACGTCGAGGCCGAGGAGCTGCCCGGAGGCCACCCGGAAGAGCAGGGCGTAGCCGATCTGGCCGGCGGCGCCGGTGACCGTGACGGTGACGGGGGTGCGGGCCATGGCAGGCGCTCCTTGTCGTCGGAGGTCGTACGTGCGGTCGCTATCTCAGCACCTCGACACGGCCAGGACGAGGCCCGGGGTCATCGGGGGGCTGGCACGATGATCGCGAGCACGACGAGCGCGACACCCATCGTCGTCAGCGCGAGGACGTCGAAGGCCCGGCTGCGCACCACCAGCAGCCCGACCCGCCGTGCCGGCAGCACCAGACGGGCCAACGAGGCGAACAGCACCGATATGCCCAGCAGGAGGCAGCCGCTGCGGAAGTGGTCGGTGGCGACCAGCCCCAGCCCGACGACGCCGCCGCCCAGCACCGTGAGGAGCGGCCACTGCCGACCGACCCAGCCGCCGCGGATGGGCGGCCGGTCGTCCGCCGGGTGGTGAGCGGGCGACGTGGCCGGACGTTCCTGCGTCACGCCAGCGACCGCTCGGCGCTCTCGACCACGTTGAGCAGGAGCATGGCGCGCGTCATCGGCCCGACTCCGCCGGGCACCGGGGCGACGAAGCCCGCGACGTCGCGGACGTCCGGAGCCACGTCGCCGACCAGTCCGGACTCGGTGCGCGTGATCCCCACGTCGACGACCGCCGCGCCGGGCCGGACGACCGCCGCGGTCACCAGCCCGGGCAGCCCCGCCGCGGCGACGATGACGTCGGCACGTCTCAGATGAGCGGCCAGGTCGCGGGTGCCGGTGTGACAGAGCGTGACCGTCGAGTTCTCCGTGCGTCGGGTGAGGAGCAGTCCGAGCGGCCGACCCACCGTGATCCCGCGGCCGACCACGACGACGTCGGCGCCGTTGAGCGCCACGTCATGCCGGCGTAGCAGCGCCACGATGCCGCGAGGCGTGCACGGCAGCGGGCCGGCCTCGTTGAGGACGAGCCTGCCGAGGTTGGTGGGGTGCAGGCCGTCGGCGTCCTTCGCCGGGTCCATCCGGAGCAACGCGGCGTTGGCGTCGAGCCCAGCCGGGAGGGGCAGCTGGACGATGTAGCCGGTGCAGGCCGGGTCGTCGTTCAGCTCGTCGACGACCCCCTCGACATCTGCTTGCGTGGCCGAGTCGGGCAGCTCGCGCTGGATCGAGACGATGCCCACTTCGGCGCAGTCACGGTGCTTTCCGGCGACGTACGACCGGCTGCCCGGGTCGTCACCGACGAGGATGGTGCCGAGGCCGGGCACCACACCCTGTTCCCGCAGCGCGCCGACCCGCTTCTTCAGGTCTGCACGCACGTCGGCCGCCGCCGCCTTGCCGTCGAGGATGCTCGCGCCCACGGAGCGCGAGTCTGTCACGCCGCCGGCGTGCCGACCTCGAGCCGGCCACGGCCGAGCGTCTTGGCTCGGTACATCGCGGCGTCGGCCTCGCGCAGCACCGACCGGGCGTCGTCCTCGGACGTCGCGACGGCCACGCCGACGCTGACCCCGACATGCAGGGTGTGGGCTCCCACCGGCACCGGCTCGCCAAGGCCGCGCAGGACGCGTTCGCCCAGGGCACGCACCGCGCCGGCGTCCGGGAGGCCCTCCGCCACGACGACGAACTCGTCGCCGCCCAGCCGGGCGACGGTGTCCCCGGGGCGCATCACTCCGCGCAGCCGGTCGGCCACCGCGACCAGGAGCAGGTCGCCGGCCTCGTGGCCGTACGTGTCATTGAC
Organism: Actinomycetes bacterium; assembly: GCA_050743225.1. Taxonomy (GTDB): domain Bacteria; phylum Actinomycetota; class Actinomycetes; order JACCUZ01; family JACCUZ01; genus JBOGDX01. Next base: position 2,350 of record JBOGDX010000362.1, read on the forward strand.
GGTCTTGAAGTGGTCGAGGTCGCAGAACATCACGGCGATCGACGTGCCGGAGCGCGCCGAGCGCAGCAACGCGTGCGATAGGTGGTCCATCAGCAGGTCACGGTTCGGGAGCCCGGTGAGCGGGTCGTGCAAAGCCTTGCGCTGCAGCTCCTGCTGCTCCGCCCGGGCGTCGGTGATGTCCTGGATCTGCGCTACGAAGTAAGCCGGCCGGTCGCCCTCCTCGCGGGCCACCGACACGGCGAGCAGCACCCAGACCAGGTCGCCACCGCGGGTGATGTAGCGCTTCTCCATCGTGTAGTGGTCGAGCGACCCCTCCAGCAGCCGGCCGACGTTGTCCAGGTCGGCCTCGAGGTCGTCCGGATGCGTGATCTGCTGGAAGGTCCGCCCCACCAGCTCGTCCTCGTCGTAGCCGACAAGGTTGCAGAGTGCGCGGTTGACCTCCCGGAACCGGCCGTCGAGCTCGACCAGCGCCATGCCGATCGGGGCGTGTGCCATGGCCTGCCGGAACTGCTCCTCGCTGCGCCTGAGCGCCGCCGCCGCGGCTCGGATCGATGTGACGTCGGCGAACGTCGTCACCGCGCCGACAACGTTGTCGCCGGCCGCGTCCAGCACCGGCTCGGAGTTGACCCGCAGCCAGACCAGGCTGCCGTCGCCGCGGTGCACGCCGATGGTCGCGTCGCGCACGGAGCGGCCGGTTCTCAGCGCAAGAAGCGCGGGACGGTCCTCCACGGGCAACGTGGTCCCGTCCTCGCGGACGGCCTGCCACCTCGGGTCGGCGGACGACCCGCCGACCAGGTCGTCCATCGGGACGCCCAAGAGCCGGGCGGCCGCGTCGTTCGCGGTGACGACACGACCCGTCCCGTCCTGCAGGACCACGCCCTCGGCCATGGTGGTGACGACAGACCGGTAGCGGCGCTCGGACTCGGCGAGCAGCTCCTGGGCCTGCACCTGACCGGTCACGTCGGTGACGCTCCCGAGCCACCGGGTGACGCTCCCGTCGGCCGCCGTCACCGCGCGTGCGGTGACCTCGACCCAGGTGACCCCGCCGTCCGGCCGCAGGTAGCGGTAGCGCGTGGAGTACTCGCGGGCGGCGGCGATCGCGGCCTGCCAGTCGCGCACCACGCGTTCCCGGTCCGCGGGGTGCAGCACCGACTGCCAGTCGTGGTCCTTCGCCCCGTCGACGCTGGCGAGCTCCATCCAGCGCTGATTGACGTAACGGACCACTCCGTCGGGCCCGGTCTCGAAGATGCCGACCGGCGTGGAGTCCAGCAGGAAGCGCATCCGGTCACGACTCTCTTCGCTCTCCGCGACCGCCACCGCAACCCGCTCGGACAGGACGGCGTTGAGCGACTCGAGCTCGTCGACAGCGCGCTCGCGGGCGCGGTCGATGCGGGCCGCGGAGCGCGCACCGACGAAAGCCACCAGCACCGTGCTGACGACGCATGCGAGCACCAGCAGCGACATGCTGAACCTCGTCCCGTACCAGCCGAGGGCCTGGCCCTGCTGCACCACCCATCCCGAGACCGGGGGACCGGCCAAGCCCCACGGCAACAGGCGGCGGGCGAGCGACCCAGCCGACCCGCGGC
>JBOGDX010000363.1:0-3923 GCA_050743225.1 Actinomycetes bacterium
AGGTCGAGGTCGGCGACGACACGATGGATCGCCCGCACGTGCAGCGGATGGCGCCGCGAGTCCACCAGCATGGCCAGTCCCAGGTCCCAGCCGCCCGGTCCGTCTCCCGCCGCCCGGTGCTCCTGCTGCAGCCGTCGATAGGTGGCGTACCGATGGTGCCCGTCGGCGATCAGCGCCTGACGTGGGTCCAGGTCGCGGGCCACCCGCTCCTGCAGCGACGGGTCGGTGACGGCCCAGAGCCGTTGCACGAGACCGTCCTCTGCGAGGGTCTCGACCAGTGGCGCACCGGCGGAGACCTCGTCGATGACGGCCGTCGTGTCACCGCCGCCGTCGTAGACGAGCAGGATCGGCTCGAGGTTCGCCGAGGTGGCGCGCATCAGGTCCAGGCGGTCGGCAACCGGGCCCGGCATGACGTCCTCGTGCGGCAGGACGACCCGGTCGGCCGGGTCCCGCAGGGCCACCGCCGCGAGCAGGCCCCGTTGCAGCAGGCCGTCACCAGACTGCTCGTACACGTAGAGCGCCGGCTCGGGGTCTCGGCGGAGCACGCCCTCCGCGGTCCAGCCGTCCAACGCGGCCCGGGCCTGGGCGTAGCGGTCACCCCGCTCGGTGCCCGCCGCTCGGGGAAGGATCAGCCGCACCACGTTGTGCGGGTCGAGCTCCTCGAGATGCGCCGCACCGTCCGGGTCGATCACGTCGTACGGCGGGCAGGTGACAGCGGCGAGGTCGCTCACCCTGGCCGCGTCGTAGCGAAGGCCGGCGAACGGTCGCACGACCAGGCCGGGCCGTCCGTCGCCGCGACCGCCATCGCGCTCCCCGGCGCTCTGCCGCGGCGCGGCGGAGGTGGCACGATCGGTCGCCGGCATGGCGGGAATGTTACGTGTCGGGACCTGCCGGGCCCGACGTGCGGGCACCGGCCGCCGACAGTGCGACCATCGTGAGGGCGACGAGCGAGAGGCGGGCCTGCAGGGTGACCGAGCACGAGCGTGACCAGCCCGCCGCTGACGGCACGCCGGCCGGTGAGGTCTACGACTGGTTCGTTCGCGGCCTGCGACTGCTCGAGAGCGGCAACGCCGACGCGGCGGCTTCCCTGCTGGCACACGCGCACGCGAGCGAGCCCGAGTCGGCCAGCATCCTCGAGGCCCTGGCGCGGGCGACCTTCGACGCCGGCCGCTACGACGACGCCGGCCGGCTGTTCGGCGAGCTCGTAGAGATCACCCCGGACAACGACTATGCCCGCTTCGGGCTCGGACTCACCCGCATGCGCGTCGGGGACGTGCCGGGCGCGGTCGAGCAGCTGGCACTCGCGACAGCCATGCGGCCCGCCCGCAAGGACTACCAGCAAGCCCTGAGTGAGGCCCGCGCCACCCTGCGCGCCCGTGAGGACGCAGGACTTCTCCCGGGCGAGGCGCCACCGTGGCCCGGCCCGCCGGGGACCGCCGGGTGACACCGCTCGCCGACGGCTGCGACCAGCCGCTCGTGCAGCGCCACGACACCGTCCTGCTCGACCTCGACGGCGTGCTCTACGTGGGTCCGAACGCCGTTCCCGGCGCGCCGGACGCCGTCGCCGCCGTTCGGGCTGCCGGCGTCGGAGCCGCCTTCGTCACGAACAACGCGGCGCGAACCCCGCAGACCGTCGCCGCGCACCTGACCGACCTCGGCATCCTCGCGCGGCCCGAGGACGTGGTGACCTCCGCGCAGGCGGTCGCCGCGCTGGTGGCCGCCGCGGTCCCGGCCGGCTCGCCGGTTCTTGTCGTGGGCGGTGAGGGGCTCGCCGTGGCGCTGTCCGAGGAGGGGCTGCGAGCGGTCTCCTCCGCGGCGGATCGTCCGCGAGCCGTGGTCCAGGGCTTCTCGCCCGACGTCGGCTGGCGCCAGCTCGCCGAGGCGACGTACGCCGTGCGGGCCGGAGTCCCGTGGTACGCCAGCAACCTCGACTCCACCCTTCCCACGGCCGCGGGCGTCGCTCCCGGCAACGGCGCGCTCGTCGGCGTCGTGGCCGCCGCCACCGGCCGGATGCCGGTGGTCGCCGGCAAACCGGCGACACCGCTGCACGACGAGGCCGTCCGGCGCACCCACTCGCTCGCGCCGCTGGTCGTGGGTGACCGGCTGGACACCGACATCCAGGGCGCCTTCAACGCGGGCGTCCCCAGCCTGCTCGTGCTCACCGGCCTGGCCGGCCCGGTCGACGTGGTGCTGGCCGGCCCGCAGCAGCGCCCGACGTACGTCGCGAAGGACCTCCCTGCCGGGCTGCTCGAGCCGCACCCACCCGTCCGCCGCGTAGAGGGTGGGGGCCGCCGATGCGGCGGATGGGTCGTGCGAGCCCGGCAGGACGGCATCGACGTGCGCGGCGAGGGCGACCCGGTCGACGGGCTGCGGGCCCTCGCGGTGGCGAGCTGGGAGGCGGGCGGGCCTGCGGAGGACGACGTACGCGCGGCCCTCGCGCACCTGTTCGGCTGACCGCGGCCAGGGCCGGCGGAAACTAGTGAGCCGTCAGAGCATGGAGCGCAGCTTGAGCAGGTCGCGGACGCCGGCCTCCACCTTCACCCGCCCTGCCAGCCATGCGTGGCCGAAGCTGAGGTCTCCCTCGGTCAGCGCGACCAGGTCGTCGCTCGCTGCGGTCAGCCTGATCTGCGCCCTGGGCGCCGGCTTGGTCGTGATGCCGACGATGTGACCGTCCTCGAGCGCTCCCGAGAACGTGATGCCGAGGTCCGGGACATGGCAGCTGAGTGACCGGTCGAACGTGTGCCGGCGACGGTCTTCCTCGTCGACCTCGCGCAGCCTCGAGGCCAGGGCTTCCAGGGCGGTGCGGCACTGCGCGGTCGTCGCCATCGACGGCTCGTCCTCCACTGTCCTCTGCGGCGATGCCTCTGCGCGCCCACGCGCGGTGGGCCAGCCGACGCTACCGCAGCGCCCACGCCGGCCTCCCCGGGGTAGCGTCTCCCTGCGTGCGAGCGACTGGGAGGCGGAGCGCGACGTGAGCAACCTGATCGACGGGCTACGGGGCTACATCCAGCTGGCCAACGGCCTCACCGACGTGACCCGGGCACGAGCCCAGGCCGCCGCGAAGGCCCTGCTGGCGCAGGGCGAGGCGGGAGTTGATGCGGTCGTGCCGCAGCCGGTCCGCGCCCAGGTGGGCGCTCTCACGGACGACCTGCTCGCGACCGGCCGCGCGAACCGGTCGCTGCTCGTGAACCTCGTGCGCACCGAGGTCGAGCGTTCGGTGTCGCGCATGGGACTCGTCTCCGCGCAGGAGCTCGACGCCGCGAGCCGTCGCGCCGCGGCCCTGGAGCGTCGGGTCGAGGAGCTCGAGCAGGACCTGGGGCGCGCGCGTTCGAGTGCGGCCAAGAAGGCGACGACCAAGAAGGCGACGACCAAGAAGGCGACGACCAAGAAGGCGACCGCGAAGAAGGCGACCGCGAAGAAGGCGACGACGAAGCGCGCGACCGCGAAGAAGGCGCCGTGAGCGAGCACGACACCGGGTCGCCGGACGAGCCGGCTGCTGACGCCGCGAGCGACCCGCGGATCGCGGCGGCGGTCGACCGGCTGGACGGGCTGGCGGACCTGCCGCCCGACCAGCACGCCGAGGTGTACGAGGACGTGCACCGCGTCCTGCAGGAGTCTCTTGCCGAGGCCCAGGGCGAGCGGCCCGACCCGTGAGCCGTCGCGTCCGCCTGGACGCCGAGCTGGTCCGCCGCGGGCTCGCCCGCTCCCGGGAGCAGGCGGCGCAGCTGGTCGCGGCCGGCCAGGTGCGCGTCCCAGGCCGTACGGCGGTGAAGCCGGCCACCCAGGTCGGCACCGGTGACCCGATCGTGGTCGACGAGCCGTCCGGGGAGACCTACGCGTCCCGCGGAGGCCACAAGCTGGCCGGAGCGCTGGACGCCTTCGCCGGTCGCGGGCTGCGCGTGGCCGGCAGGTCGGCCCTCGAT
>JBOGDX010000364.1:0-3919 GCA_050743225.1 Actinomycetes bacterium
GGCGTACACCGCGGCGGCATCGAGCTAGTCACCTCAGACCAGGGCGCCCTCCTCGGCCCGGCGTGATTCCGGCAGGGGGGCGACCTGGTCGGACTCGCGGAGCCCGTGGCGCGCCCAGAAGCGGGCCAGCGGTGCCGGGGCCCACCAGTTGGCGCGCCCGAGCAGCCGCATCGTGGCCGGCACGAGCAGGGCGCGCACGACCGTCGCGTCCACCAGGATCGCGATGATCATGCCGATCCCGATCATCTTGATGAACACGATCCCGGAGGTCGAGAAGGCACCGATCACCACGACGAGCAGCAGTGCCGCACTGGTGATGATGCGGCCGGTGCGCTGCAGCCCGTTCGCGACGGCGGCGACGTTGTCGCCGGTCCGGTCCCACTCCTCCCGTACCCGGGAGAGCAGGAACACCTCGTAGTCCATCGACAGGCCGAAGGCCAAGGCCAGCATGAGGATCGGCTGCGTCGCCTCGATCGCGCCGGTCGAGGTGAACCCGAGCCATCCGGACAGGTGGCCGTCCTGGAACACCCACACCAGCGCGCCGAACGACGCGGCCAGTGACAGCACGTTCATCGCGACGGCCTTGACCGGCAGGACCACCGAGCCGAAGGCCAGGAACAGCAGGACGAGGGTGACGCCGACGACGAACACGCCCATCCACGGCAGGGTCGTCGAGAGGGTCGCCAGCAGGTCGCGCAGCTCAGCGGCACGACCACCGACGAGCACCTGGGCGCCGCTCGGCTCAGGCAGGTCACGGATCTTCGCCACCAGCTCCCGCGCGGGCGCCGAGATCCCATCCTGCGAGTGGCGAACGGTGAGCACGGCCGAGCCGGCGCGCTCGCCGCTCACCTCGACGGACACGACGTCGGGCAGGTCCCCGGCCCTGTCGGCGAAGCCGGCCAGCGCGGCGCGGTCCGCGTCATCGACGGCCCCGTCGGCGAAGGTCACGACCGCGTCGATGGTCGTCGTCCCACCCCCCGGGAAGTCGCGCAGCAGCGTCTCGGACACGACCCGGCTCTCGGTGCCCTCGGGCAGCGCCCGGTGGTCGACACCGCCGAACTCGACCCGCAGGAAGGGCAGCCCGGCGACCAGCAGCAGCGGCACGATCACCGCGACGTACGCCACGGGCCGGCGCATCACCGATCGGGCGAGCCGGTGCCAGGCGCCGTACCCCTGCTCCCTCCGGATCCTGGGTGGGCGGATCCGCAGCGAGTCGACCCGGTGGCCCAGCACGGCGAGCAGGGCAGGCAGCACCGTGAGCGCGCCCACCATGGCGACCAGGACGGCGGCCATCCCCCCGAAGCCCATCGACCGCAGAAACACCTGGGGGAACAGCAGCAACGAGGCCAGCGAGATCGCGACCGTCAGCCCGGAGAAGGCGACCGTGCGCCCGGCCGTGGCCATGGTTCGCACCAACGCCTGCTCGGTGCTCGCGCCCCGGTGCAGCTCCTCGCGGAAGCGGCTCACGACGAACAGCGCGTAGTCGATGGCCAGGCCGAGGCCGAGCATCGTGACGATGTTGACGGCGAAGATGGACACATCCGTGGCAAGTGACAGCAGCCGCAGCATGGTGAACGAGCCGAGGATGGCGAGTCCGCCGATCGCCAGCGGGAGGCTGGCCGCGGTCAGACCACCGAACACCACGACGAGGAGGATCAGCACCAGCGGCATCGACAGCTGCTCGGCACGGGCGATGTCCTCGCTGACCTGGGTGGTGATGTCGCTGGCGATGGCCTCGCTCCCGCCGAGGCGCACGGTCAGACCGTCGGGAGCGTCCCGCAGCACGGGCGCGAGCGCGTCGTACGCGTCCATACGCGCGTCCTCGTCCTCACCGGTGACGTGCACGACCGCGTACGTCGCCCGGCCGTCGTCCGACACCAGCGCCGCGCCGCGTGGCCCGGCCGACCAGGTCGTCGTGACACGGTCGACGAGCTCGGCGGGCAGGCCCGCCAGGTGCGCTTCGACGGCGGAGCGGACCTCCGGCCGGTCGACCTGGCTGCCGCCGGCCCGGTACAGCACCACGACGTCGGCTTCGTCGCGGCCCACGCTCTCCTGCACGCGTGCCAGCGCCTTGGCCGACTCGCTGCCAGGGTCCTCGAACCCGCTGGAGATCATCTCGCCGAACACGCCGGTCCCCCATGCGCCGCCGAGGGCGAGGAAGACCGCAGCCAGGGCGAGCACCCAGCGACGCCGGTGGTAGGTCGTGTGTCCCAGCCGCTCGAACATGGCGGTCTCCCCTAGGATGTGAACGTCGGTTGTCTTTGTAAACAGCGTTTACTATGCTGACAGTATTCACTGATGTCAAGGGGGTTCTCGTGCCATTCGCCGGGGCAGCACCCACGCGGCGCGAGCGGGTGCGGGACGCGACCACCACAGAGATCAAGAGCACCGCGCGGGCCCTCCTTGTCGCCGACGGCCCCGACGCACTGACCCTGCGCGCGATCGCGCGGGCGATGGGCATGACGGCGCCGGCGCTGTACCGCTACTTCGCCAGCCACGAGGACCTGGTCGGCACGCTCGTCTCCGACCTGCTCGACGAGCTGAGCACCGACCTCGCCGCCGCCCGCGACAGCGTGCCGCAGGGCGAACCGCTCGCGCGCCTGGGCGAGACCTGTCGGGCATTCCGGCGGTGGGCGCTGGCGCACCCGCGCGAGTTCCAGCTCACGTTCGCCTCACCCGTGCCGCACGCTCACGACAGCCCGGCGGCGGGCGCCTCGCCGGAGGAGCGGATGAGCTTCGGCGCGGTCTTCCTCGGCATCTTCGTGGAGATGTGGGAGCAGCAACCCTTCCCCGTCCCCGCCGAGGTCGATCTCGACCCGGCCCTCGCGACCCAGCTGCGCGCGTTCGGCGAGGCCGTCGACCACGTCCTGCCGCTGGGGGCGCTCGCCGTCTGGCTGGCGGGGTGGGTGCGGCTGTACGGCGCCGTGACGATCGAGGTGTTCGGGCACCTGGGCTTCGCCGTGCCAGACGCCGAGCCGCTGTTCGAGCAGATGCTCGCCGAGGGCTGGACCGTAGAGGCCACGGTCCGCGGCACGGACATGGAGCGGTGGACCTACCAGAGGCCCCTGGAGCTGGTCGACTTCCCGGCTCCGGCACACTTCGTCGTGCTCGCCGAGTACGTCACCACCGAGGACGGCACCGGGCTCGTGCACCAGGCACCCGCGTTCGGCGCCGACGACCTCGCCGCCGGACGGGAGCATGGGTGGCCGGTCTTCAAGCCCGTGGACGATGCCGGCCGCTTCAACGACCTGGCGCCCGCGTTCATCCGAGGCCTGTTCGTCAAGGACGCCGACCCGAAGATAGTGGAGGACCTGCGCGAGCGCGGCGTGCTCCTGCGCGCCGAGACCTACGAGCACAACTACCCCTTCTGCTGGCGTTGCCACACGCCGCTCCTGTACTACGCACGGACCTCGTGGTACGCGCGCACCACGGCCGTGAAGGACCGCCTCCTCGCGGTCAACGAGGACGTGGACTGGTTCCCGGCGCACATCAAGCACGGGCGGTACGGGAACTGGCTGGAGAACAACGTCGACTGGGCGATCTCGCGCGAGCGCTACTGGGGCACCCCGCTGCCGATCTGGCGCTGCACGGGAGGGCACGCGACGGTGGTCGGGTCGCTCGCCGAGCTCGGACGGTTCGCGCGACGCGACCTCACGGCGCTCGATCCTCACCGCCCGTTCATCGACGAGGTCACCTTCGAGTGCTCCGCGTGCGGCGAGCCGTCGCGCAGGGTCCCTGAAGTGATCGACGCCTGGTATGACTCGGGCGCGATGCCCTTCGCACAGTGGGGCTACCAGCCGGAGCTCGGACGCGGGAAGGATGAGTTCGAGCGTTCCTTCCCGGCGGACTTCATCTGCGAGGCGATCGATCAGACGCGTGGCTGGTTCTACTCGCTCATGGCGGAGGGGGTGCTGCATTT
>JBOGDX010000365.1:0-3885 GCA_050743225.1 Actinomycetes bacterium
GTGCCTCTCGGCTCGGTCTTCTGCTGTCTTCGCAAACACCAGAATCCCAAGCAGAGCAGGCACTTCCGTGCATCTACCGTCCGTGTCGCTCGACCAGATCAGCGCCAGACGAAAGATCGAGGCTAGTCGTGCGCGCTGCACGCGGCCTCGACAGCGCGGCGCGCTGCCTCGTCGAGCTCGCGGAGGATCTCGTCGCGCGCCCGCACCTCGCTCGCGCTCACGGCAGCGCTGTCGCCGGCGCGCGCCACCTCCACGATTGTCGCGACGCGCAACGCCTGGTCGAGCAGGTTGTGCGCGGACCTCGCGGCCGATGACGGCAGGTCGCTGGGTCGCGACCGTCGAGGCAGGACGTCCGCCGCGGCCGGGTCCCAGCGCGCGACATCGAGGCCGGTGAGCAGAGCGGCCGACTCCCGCACGACCCGGCCCAGGTGCTGCTCTGCCTCGCGCAACGACATCGGCGTACGACGGTCAGGGTCGATGTCGCTCGCGAGCCACGTGGCGCGGCCGTCGGGGAGGAGTCCGAGACCGGCGCCCATCGCGAGCACCGCGCATCCGCGGTCCACCGCCTGCTCGTTGAACGGCGGCGGGCCGGGCAGCCCGGTGGCGTCGCCGGGGCGGGGCAGGACCAGCCGCAGCCCGGTCGCGCCGAGCGCCCGCAGCCGGCCGAAGGCGTACGCCAGAGTCACCGCCCCCTCGCCCCGGAGGCCCACCACTCGGTGGCCGGGGTCCTCGTGGCCGGAAATCCGCACTGCCGCCTCGTCGGGGCTGACCTCTCCGCTGAGAACGGCGCCACCCCAGGCGGCGAGGCGGCCCGCGCTCGGCATCTCCTGCACGTTCGCCGGTTCCCTCCATGATCGCGAAGGATTTCCCCGTCAAGTGTGGGGGCGATCCTTCATGATCATGGAACAGGGGGTCGGTAGGTTGAGGCGCATGTCCGACGTGCTCCGGCTCACCGGCGTGAGCGTGCGCCGCGACGGGGCGACGCTGCTCGACTCCCGCGACTGGGACGTCGCCGAGGGCGAGCGGTGGGTGATCCTGGGGCCGAACGGCGCGGGCAAGACGACCCTGCTGCAGCTGGCGTCGGCGAACCTGCATCCCAGCCGTGGCGAGGCGACGATCCTCGGCGAGACGCTCGGGGCCGTCGACGTCTTCGAGCTGCGGCCACGGATCGGGCTGTCCAGTGCGGCCATGGCCGACCGGCTGCCGGCCCGCGAGAAGGTGCGCGACGTTGTCGTGACCGCGTCCTACGCCGTGGTCGGCCGGTGGCGCGAGCGCTACGACCAGCTCGACTCGGCGCGCGCGGAGGAGCTGCTCGGCGCACTGGGCGTCGCCCACCTCGCAGACCGGCGGTTCGGAACCCTGTCGGAGGGCGAGCGCAAGCGGGTGCAGATCGCCCGGGCCCTGATGACCGACCCCGAGCTGATGCTGCTCGACGAGCCCGCGGCCGGTCTCGACCTCGGCGGCCGCGAGGACCTGGTGCGGCGACTGGGGCTGATAGCCGACGACCCGTACGCCCCCGCGCTGGTCCTCGTCACCCACCACGTCGAGGAGATCCCGGCCGGGTTCACCCACGTCCTGCTTCTGCGCGGTGGCCGCGTGGTCGCCGCCGGGCCGCTGGAGACGACACTGACCGCTGCCACCCTGGCCGAGACCTTCGGCATCCCGCTCGAGCTCGCCCGCTCGGGACCGCGCTGGGCCGCCCGGGCCACCTGAGCGGTCGCCAGGAACCAGTCGCGCGCCACCGCGCGTTGGCTCGGCGTCAGGTAACCTTTCGTCCCTAGGATGGCTCGCGTGGACGGCTTGGGGGGTTACGACTGGGCGGCCTGGATCGGCCTGGCCGTCGTGCTCGGCATCGTCGAGGTCACGACGCTGGACCTCACGTTCGCGATGCTGGCGGTCGGTGCGCTCGCCGGGGCGGGCGCCGGCCTGATCACCGACAACCTCGTCGTCCAAGCGGTCGTGGCACTGGTGGTCGCCGTGGCCGGCCTCGCCGTCGTACGCCCGATCGCACTGCGCCACCTCCGCACTCCGCTCGCCATCCGCACGGGCACCGCCGCACTGGTCGGCGAGCGTGGTCTCGTCCTCGAGGCGGTCGACGGCCGTTCGGGCCGGGTCAAGGTGAAGGGCGAGGTGTGGTCGGCGCGCACGTATGACCCGACCGCGAGCATCGAGGCCGGTCGCGACGTCGAGATCGTGCAGATCGACGGGGCAACGGTCGTCGTCTACGAATCGGAGCTCTGATGGAATCGCTCGTCGCGCTCGCCGTCATCGGCGTGGTCGCCCTGCTGGTGCTGGTCGTCCTCGGCAAGACGGTGCGCATCGTGCCGCAAGCACGCGCGGGCATCGTCGAGAGGCTCGGGCGCTACAGCCGCACCCTCGACGCCGGGGTGACGATCCTCGTTCCGTTCATCGACCGGCTGCGCCCCCTGATCGACCTGCGCGAGCAGGTCGTGTCCTTCCCGCCGCAGCCGGTCATCACTGCCGACAACCTCGTCGTCGGGATCGACACCGTCCTCTACTTCCAGGTCACCGACGCCAAGTCGGCGACCTACGAGATCGCGAACTACATCCAGGCCGTCGAGCAGCTCACGGTCACGACGCTGCGCAACGTCGTCGGCAGTCTCAACCTCGAGCAGGCACTGACCTCGCGGGACCAGATCAACGGCACGCTGCGGGGCGTTCTCGACGAGGCGACCGGGAAGTGGGGCCTGCGGGTCAACCGGGTCGAGATCAAGGCAATCGACCCGCCGACCTCCATCCAGGACTCGATGGAGAAGCAGATGCGCGCCGACCGGGAGAAGCGCGCCACGATCCTCACGGCAGAGGGCTTCAAGCAGTCGCAGATCCTCAGCGCCGAGGGTGAGCGGCAGGCCGCCATCCTCAAGGCCGAGGGCGACGCCCAGGCCAAGGTCCTCCGAGCCGACGGCGAGGCCCAGGCCATCCAGAGGGTGTTCGACGCGATCCATGCCGGCAACCCGGACCAGAAGCTGCTGGCCTACCAGTACCTCCTGACGTTGCCGCAGATCGCGCAGGGCGACAGCAACAAGGTCTGGATCGTGCCCAGCGAGCTGGGTGAGGCCCTCAAGGGCATCGGCGGGATGCTGGGGGCGGGGGAGCAGCGGCCGGCACCCCCGGCCTGACGTCGGTCAGGCCATCGGCGCCCGGGCGGACAACCCCTCCGCGTCGACGTCTACTCCTGCAGACGAACACACAATGGGGGCTGTTTCGGCCGCGATCGGTCGCCGGAAGGCGCCTTCTGTGTGTTGGTGTGCAGGAACCGGGCTCACCGGCCGCCTGACGACGGTCGCCGTCAGGTTCCGTCGCGCTCGGCGTACTGCCCGGCGAGCTTGAGCACCAGCTGGACGTACCAGTCGGCGTGGTTGTAGTGCCAGATCGCCCGCGCCAGCGCATCGGGGCCGCGGCCCGCGCCGTTGCGGCACAGGTAGTTGGCGGCGGAGAAGACCGCGTCGGCCGGGTCCTGGATGTCGACGTCACCGTCGCGGTCGCCGTCGACGCCGTACGCCGCGAAGGTTGCCGGCATGAACTGCATCGGCCCCTGCGCACCGGCGTATGAGGTGCCCGGGTTGGCTCCATGGCCCGACTCGACCTGGCCCACCGCGGCGAGGAGGGTCCATGACATGCCGGGACAGGTACGGGCCGCCTGGCTGTACAGCCGCCGGAACAACAGGGGGACCGTGGTGCTCGCCCGCGCCGTGGCCACCCGCTCGGCGCCGGTCGCGTCCACCGCGGCGTTCAGGGCGGCGATCCGGTCGAGCAAGGCCCGCGCCTCGGCTAACCCGCGGGCACGCTCGCTGAGCGCCGCCACCTCGGCGGCCGCCTCGGCCAGCCGGGCGACGAGCACGTCGTAGCGCTGCTGGACCTGCG
>JBOGDX010000366.1:0-3878 GCA_050743225.1 Actinomycetes bacterium
GGCCAGTACACCCGGCCGGGCCATCGGTGGATCGCGAACGGTTGGGATCCGTCGTACGCGACGTCGCCGGGGAACGCGGGAGCGAGAACCGCGACGTCGTTCGGGTCGAGGCGCGAGTAGATGTTCCAGAGGTAGTTCTGGATCCCGCCGACCCGCGGCGGGAAGTCGTTGGTCACCACGAGCGTGCGCGTCACGGCACGTCGCCGCCCACCGTCGACGCCCGCACCGGCACGTCGTGCAGACGCGCCCAGGTCCGGGCCAGCGAGATGCGCTGCGGTCCCGTCGGGTGGGTCGCGAACAGCCCGAACACCAGTGGCGACGGGTCGAGGTCGGAGAGGTTGGTCGTCGACAGCCTCGTCTGCATTGCGATCGCAGCCTCGGGCGAGCGTGTCAGGTCCAGGGCGTGCACGTCGGCCCGTGTCTCGACCCGCCGTGAGATCAGCGCCTGCGCCGGGCCGGCGGCGAAGCCCAGCACCGCCAGGACCGCGAGCACCAGCGCCACCGACCGGCCGTCTCCCGGCGCATCGAGACCCGCGCGACCGAGCACCGCGCCCGACCGCATGAGGAGGGCGAGCAGGCACACCAGGAGGGCGACGCCGACCGCGCCGAGGAACGTCCCCCACACGACGTCGCGGCTCTTTGCGTGGCCGAGCTCGTGCGCCACGATCAGCTCGATCTCGCGGTCGGACGCCGTGTCCAGAAGCGTGTCGTAGACCACGATCCGGCGTGTCGACCCGAACCCCGAAACGTAGGCGTTCAACGACGACGTACGACGGGACGCGTCGGCGACCAGCACGTCCTCCACTGCGACCCCGTCGGCGCGCGCGAGCGCCAGCAGCGACGACCGCAGCTCGCCCGACGGCATCGGCGTGAACTTGTTGAACACCGGCTCGACGACGACCGGGTAGGCGAACGACACGACGACGACAAGCGCCGCGGCAAGTGCTGCACCGACGGTCCACCACCACTGCGGGGACCAGCGGGCGAGTCCGACCACCAGGAAGAGCACGACCAGCGTGAGCACCAGCCCCACGCCGTACGACTTGGCCACGTCGACGGCCCATCCGCCGCAGGTCCGCGTCGACAGGCCGTACTCCCGCCGGACCGACTCGCTCCACGCGTCCCACGGCAGCACGAGCAGCCGGCCCAGCAGCGTCAGGGCCACCGCCCCGAGCAGCACCTGCCAGCCCCAGCCACCGCCGAACGGCGAGGCGACCCGCTCGACGATGCGCGCCCCGACGGCGGTGAAGCCGAGCAGGCACGCGATGAGCAGCGACAGACCGAGCGAGACGTACGACGGGGGGCGGACCGCGCCGTGATAGGCGTCCTCGCGGGCGAGCTGCGCCGCGGTGAAGTCCCGCGCTGGGTCTGTCGGCACCGCCTCGGCACCATGCAATGACAGCGGCTTCCACGGGGTCAGCAGCGCGACAAGCACGACCAGCGCCACGGCCAGCACCACCGCGGTCGCAACCAGTGCGGTCCGGCTGGTCATGGGCTCGGAGTCACGACGAGTGGTGCAACCCGTGGCTCATGGCGGAGTCCCAGGCGTCCCCGTCATCCGACGCCTCCCACTCGCGCCAGGCAGCCTCGTAGTCGGCCGACAACTCGGAGGCCCGCAGCAGCCGCACGGCGCGATGGAGAACGGCGGACCGAGACCCGATGCCGCGCTCACGGGCATACGTGTCGAGGTACTCGACGTCCTCGGTAGGCAGGCTCACGCTGAACTTCATCCAGGTGATCGTACGAGTGTTGCAGCGGTCCTACCGCTCACGATGCCGCCAGGTCGGCAAGGTAGTCGCGCCACTGCCGGGTCAATCGCTGCGCGGAGACGCCCAGCACATCGGTCGTCTCTTCGGGCCAGCCCGGCCCCGCGCTGTCACCCATCGCCTCGTAGAACCGGACCAGCCGCTTCTCGCCGTCCTGCTCGGCGATCATCCGGGCGGCCAGCCACGCGCCCTCGTAGGCGGCGGCGACGTCGCCCTCCCCCGCGTCGAAGTCGGCCGCGTCCGGCAGCTGCCGCGGTCCGTCACCGTCGCGCACCTGGTCGAGGACGTCGCTGGCCACGATGGACGTCGGCACCGGTGTCGCGTCGTACGCGACGTAGTCGGCGAAGCCCTCGGAGAGCCAGACCGGCACCGGCTGAACGGTCGTCGCGCGCGTCGCGACATGGGTCATCTCGTGGCTGAGCACCACCCGCCGGCCGAGAGAGCCCAGCGTGCCGAACGCCTCGGGGTTCACGACGATGCGGTCCCCCCGGGAAAGCCCCTCCTCGAACGAGCCGGTGGTGACCGCCGCGATCTGCGCCAGCCCCTTGCCGTCGCTGCCGATGACGGTCGCCATGTCCTCCTGCGACCGGGGCAGCACGACGACGGGCCGTCGCGACCATTCGCTGCGCCATACCCGGTCGACGTCCGCCACTGCCTGGTCCGCCACGTCCGCGAGGCGGCGCACCTCGCCCCGGCCGGCGCCGCGCCGGTCGGCGACCACGAGGCTCTCATCGCCGCGCACCACCCTCACCGGCCCGAGGTCCCACAGGTCCCGCTGGGTGTCGAAGCCACTGGCGCTCGCGTCGCTGTCACCGGCGAGCAGCCACCGGCCGCCACGAGGTACGACGGTGAGGAACTGCTCCCGGTCAGTCACGGTGGTCGTGCCATCGAGTCGGTAGCTGAGCCGCACCTGCACGATCGCCGATCTCTCGGGCAGCTGGGCGGCCCGCTCCGTCGTCAGCGCCGGCCCCTCCCCCGTCACCTCATAGGTCCACTCGGTGAGGGGGACCTCGAGCAGCCGGTCGAACAGCCGGGTCTGGTCTTGCGCGAACTCGACCTGCGTGGGGTCGACGTGTGCGAGGAACCCGGTCCGGTCACGGCCGGTCACCGCAGCGGCCCGGCCGGACAGCAGCGCCTCGACCGCCTCCTCCCGGGTGGGCGCCGCTGCGCCCGTCGGGCCCGGTTCGTCCGAAGCCGTCGGAGCCGGGTCCGGCTGGCCGGCCGCGTCGTCGCCGGGAAAGCCGAGCCACAGCAGCGCCGCCCCGCCGAGGACGACCAGTGCGACGACGGCCGCCACCATGCTCAGCAGGCGGCTGTGCCGATCCCGGCCGCCGTCCTGGTGCACGCTTGGCGCGATCGGCGGGGAGTCGGGCGACACCTCGCCAGCCTAGGGCCGGGCGAGACAATGACCGCGCACGTAGCCGTGGAGCTACGGTTTCTCGCATGACCGAGGTCGCGTCTCGCGAGCTACGGAACAACACCGCGGCCCTGCTCCGTCGGGTGGAGGCCGGCGAGGAGGTCACCATCACGGTCCGGGGCGCCCGGTCGCCCTGCTCGGGCCGGTCGACGCCCGCCCCGTTGGATCAGCCGAGACGAGTTCCGCCGCCGGCTCGAGGGGGCGCAGGCTGACCCCGGACTCTCGCGAGAACTTCGTGAGATGAATCCCGACACCACCGACGACCTGCCGTGACCTTCGACGCGGTTCACGGCCTCGACGGCATCGAGGTCATCAAGGTCTGACGCGACTGGCGTCGCCCACCGTCAGGGCCGGCCGGCGCCGACCAGGGGCATGGAGTGCAGTCCCGCGATGTGCACGCTGCGGCCCGGGTAGGGCGCGTCGATCACCTTGCCGCCGCCGACGTAGATCGCGACGTGGCTGATCGGGCTGTAGTAGAAGACCAGGTCGCCCGGCTGCAGGTCGGCGACCGCGATGTGCCGGACCGTGCCGTACTGCGCTGACGAGGAGTGCGGCAGCGCCACGCCCGCCGCCCGCCAGGCGTACATCGTCAGGCCCGAGCAGTCGAACGAGCCCGGCCCGGCGGCGCCCCAGGCGTAGGGGTCGCCGAGCTGGGCGTAGGCCGTCCTGACCGCCTCGGCGGCACGACCGGAGGC
>JBOGDX010000367.1:0-3873 GCA_050743225.1 Actinomycetes bacterium
CATCACCGTCGCGCCGACGAGGACCCAGTCGCCGCGGCGCATCGGCTGCGGCCGGGCTACGGTCCGCTCGACCCCGGTCGCGCCGAACCCGCGAGCCTCCATCGCCGCCGCCAGCCTGACTCCGCGGCGGATCGCGGCGACCAGCACGGCGAACACCTGGCCGGCGAAGGCCCGCACCCGCGCGACCGGCGACCACCCGGCGTCCAGCCCGCGGGCCCGACGGGCGCGCCCCACCGTCTGCCAGTCGGCCGACAGCAGCGGCAGCAGCCGCAGCGCCGCCAGCGCGCCGTACGCGAACCGGGCGGGCACCCGCCACCGCTGCACCAGCGCGTCGGCGAGGTCCATCGGGTCGGTCGCGGCGAGCACGACGATCCCGGGCAGGGTGATGGCCAGGAGCCGTAGCGCGACCGTGGCGGCGGAGGCCAGGCCGCCGCTGGTCACCTCGACCGGGCCTAGGTCGAGCAACACCGTTCCGTCTTGCACCGCGACGATGTTGGCGACGGCAACGCCGGCGATGCCGAGGAGCAGTGGCCAAGCGCGGCTCACCAGCACCCGCAGCCGGACGCCGGCAAACGGGAACGCCACAGCCTCGAGCGCCAGCAACACCGTCGGAGTGACCGGGTCGAGCGAGACGAGCAGGCCGGCCGTCAGTACCGCGGCCGCGGTGATCTTCGCGACGGGGTTGCACCGGGCAAGCGCGGCGTCCCGGTCCGGGGCCAGCGGGACGAGGACGCTCACCGTCGCCCGCCGGGTGGGCGGGAGGGCAGGGGGAGTGCGGCGGGCGGAACCGCGAGGCGTACGTCGGCAAGAGCCGCGACCAGCGCCTCGTCGTGGGTGACCAGTGCCAGCGCGCAGCCGTCGTCGCGCAGGTCGGCGAGCAGCTCGGCCAGCGTCGCCCAGGTCACCGCGTCCTGGCCGAACGTCGGCTCGTCGCAGATGACCACCCGCGGCGCCGTCGCGATCGCCGTCGCCACCGACAGCCGGCGCTTCTCGCCTCCGGACAACGTGAACGGGTTGGCCCCGACCAGGCCCACGAGTCCGAGTCGCTCCATCAGCTCGCCGCTGCGCCGCTCGGCAACCGGTCGCGGCGTGCCGGCGCGCAACGGCCCGACGAGCAGCTCGTCCCCGACCGTCCCGGCGACGAACTGGTGCTCCGGGTCCTGGAACACCGTCCCGATCCGGGTCACGAGCTCACGGCCGCGCCACCGCCACAGCGGACGCTCCGGGTCCGGCGGGTCCAGGGCCTCGTCCGCTGCCACCTCGCCTCCGCTGGGCCGGAGCAACCCGGCAAGGCAGAGCGCGAGCGTCGACTTGCCCGACCCGTTCGGCCCGGTGACCGCCAGCGCCGCACCGGCCCGCAGTGCCGCATCCGTCGCCGGCAGCGCGTCGGCCGGTGCGTCGGGGTAGCGGAAGGACGCCGATCGGGCAGTGACCAGGCTCGGTCCCGGTGCCGCGACAGCACGGCGGCGTACGGCGGGCAGGTGGCCGGGCACCCACACGCCGCGTGCCGCCAGTGCCGGACCGGAGCTGTCGAACACCTCGGCGGGTGAACCGTCGGCGAGCACGCCGCCGCCCGGCTCGAGCACCACCGCTCGGGTGACGAGGTCGACCACCTGCTCCACCCGGTGCTCCACGGTCACGCAGGTGGCCCCGGTGTCGGCCAACACCTGGGCGAGGACGTTCTGGACGAGCGCGGCTCCCTCCGGGTCGAGGTTCGCGGTCACCTCGTCGAGCAGCAGGAGTCCTGGTCTCAGAGCCAGGATCCCGGCCAGCGCCAGTCGCTGTTGCTCGCCACCGGAGAGGGCCGAGGAGGGTGCATCGCGTCCGTACCGGAAGCCCACCGCCGCGAGCGCGTGGTCGACCCGTCGCCAGATTTCGTCGGTCGGTACGCCGCGGTTCTCCAGCCCGAACGCGACGTCGTCGCCCGCCCGGGCCATGACCAGGGCCGCCTCCGGGTCCTGCAGGACTAGCCCGGCACGCGCCCGTGCGCTCCTCGCCGGCCGTCCGTCGAGGAGGATCTCCCCCTCGACATCTCCGGCGTCGGCCGGGTCGAGCAGCCCGGCCAGCCCGGCAAGCAGCGTGCTCTTGCCGGCGCCGGACGGGCCGAGGAGCAGCACCCGTTCGCCCGGCTCGACACGCAGGTCGACGCCGCGCAGCGCCCAGGCCCGGCGGCCGCCGTGCCGCCACCCCCAGCCGCGGACGTCGACGGCGACGGGAGTGCTCCGAAGATCGACGGTGCGCTCGCTCACCAGACTCGCCGCAGAGGTGGTGTGTCGGCGCACATTCTCGGGGCGGGCTGGTGAGGTGCGAGCAGGTTCAGATGCGGACCTGGTCGCGGCCGGAGCCGAAGGGGGCGAGCACGCCGGTGCGCGCGAGCGACCGGACCAGCAGCCACGACCCGGCCCCGGCGATGACCGCCGAGCTCGCCGCGAGCAGCCCGGCGAAGGCCAACTGCCAGCGACCCGACCAGTCCGGGTAGTAGAAGAGGATGTCGAGCATCGCCGCCGACAGGCCGGCCACAGCCCCGGCGAGGACGGCCGTCGCGAACCGCCACGATCGGTAGAGCAGGAACGCGAACACGATCTCGGCCGCCGCCCCCTCGACGAGCCCGTAGGCCACGACCGACAGCCCCCAGGACGTGCCGAGCAGCGCCGACACGACGGCGGCGACCAGCTCGGTGTAGATGGCCGCGCCGCGCTTGCGGATCACCAGCGCGCCAAGGACCGCGGGCATCAGCCACACGCCGTACATGAAGCCCTGCGCCGGCGGGAAGGCGGTGAAGGCCGACGCCGTCGTGTTCCAGAGGTTGCCCCAGGCCCAGAAGACGACGCCGAACGCGACCGCGATCGCGGACGCGACGACGACGTCGACAGTGCGCCACGACGATGTCGTGCGATCCGTTGGGGCGACGTCGGGTGTGTGGGTGGTGGTCATCTGCTCGCTCCTGTCCGCGTCGGACGGGGCGGCCGTGCTCTGAGCACCGCGCCGACGCAGGCCCGGGTCGGGCTCGAACGACGGCGGGGCGGCAACCGACTCCCTGCGCTGGCATTACCCAGATCAGGTAGGAGGGTCTGCGGGCGGGCCCGCACTCTCAGCGCTGCAGCGCTCCCCTGTGGTTCTGGAGTTCTTCGTACGATTGACGCTAGCACGCGGTCACGCAGGAACAACTTGGGCCGGGGTAGCGTCTTCGCGTGCCCGTCAGGGCACTGGCGGGGTCGCCTAGCGGCCGATGGCACGCGCCTTGAAAGCGCGCAACGGGCAACCGTTCGTGGGTTCGAATCCCACCCCCGCCGCCGTTCGGACGCGCAAAGCCGCAGGTCAGCGGCTCGTGGGCCGACGAAAGCCTGATTGGCGCCTGAAGTCAGCCGAGGAAGGTTGCACGGAAGTTGCACGGTCACTCCGGCGCCTCCTCGGCGGCCTCGGTGAGCATGGACAGTGTCGCGAGCGCGACGATGAACGGCTCGACCGTGGCGTCGTCCTCCTGCCCGAACGCTGCCCGCAGCACTCGGGCCTGCGGGCCGGCGAGCCGGTCGAGGGGACTGGACGCAGCAGCCGGTGCAGCGCGGCGAACGCCAGCGGCGCCTCGGACTCCAAGCCCTGGGCGCGCAGGACGTGGACGTCGCCGCCCGCTGTCGCGACGAGGTTCTCGAGTAGCGCCGACTTCCCGACGCCTGGCTCCCGGTGCAGCAGCAGTGTTCCGGCGCGCTGCTCACCGCGGCCGAGCGCCGCCTGCGCGAGGACGGCCACGGCTCGGCCTGGCTGGCGGTGGTGGGCGGCAACACCCGCGCTCGCGCGTTCTACACGCGGCAGGGCTGGGTCGACGAAGGGCCGTTCACGCATGCCGCCCCTGGTCCCGACGGGCCGATCCCGGTC
>JBOGDX010000368.1:0-3822 GCA_050743225.1 Actinomycetes bacterium
CCGCGGCCCAGCTGGCGGTGGACGCCGCGCAGCGCAAGCTGGACCAGCTGGTCGCCCCACCCGCCGCCACGGTGAACGCGGCACAGGCCGAGCTGGCAAGGGCGAAGGCGGACCTCGCGGCCGTCCGGGAGAACGGCAGTGCGGCAAGGGCGGCCGCCGCCAAGTCCGCGGTCGCGGCCGCCGAGGGCCGCCTCGACCTGCTGCACAACCCGGCGCCCGAGACGGTCTCGGCGGCGCGGACCGGCGTGGCCCAGGCCGGCGCGGACCTTGCCGTGCTGCGCCAGCGCGGGGCGCCGGCGAGCAAGACGGACCTCGCGATAGCGGGACTGCGGGTCAACGTGGCCGAGCAGCAGCTCCGGCTCGCCCGTGAGCTCACCGATCGCCTCACCGTGCGGGCTCCGGCCTCGGGTACGGTCACGAGCGTCCTGGCGGCACAGGGTTCGGCCGTCGACGCCACCTCACCGCTGGTGAGGGTCCAGGACCTGGCCAACCTGGTGGTCAGCCTCGACCTGACCGAGTTCGACGTGAGCCGGACCCGGGTCGGGGCCCCGGTCCGGATCAGTGCCGACGCCCTCGGCGGCCGGCCGTACAGCGGGACGGTCGCCGATGTCGCGCTCAGCGGGGCCGACACCGGCGGGGTCGTCACGTTCCCGGTGATCGCGTCCCTGGACGAGCCGGAGGGCCTGCGTCCCGGGATGAGCGTGAGCGTCCGGATCGTCGTGGCCAGCGCTCCCGACGCGGTACGGCTCCCGCTGGACGCGATCGAGGAGCGCGACGGCAAGTCCGCGACGATCCGCGTGCGGACCGAGTCGGGGAGCATCAAGGACCGCGACGTGGAGCTCGGGCTGGTCGGTAACGCCTACGCCGAGGTCCGGTCGGGGTTGCGAGCTGGCGAGAAGGTGGTCATCCCCTCTGACGACGACGAGGCGTGATGGTCATCCAGACCGTCGGGCTGCGCAAGCGTTTCGGCTCCGGCGAGGTGGCCGTCGACGCACTGCGCGGCGTGGACCTGTCGGTCCGCTCCGGAGAGTTCCTTGCGGTCATGGGACCGTCGGGCTCGGGGAAGACGACGCTGCTGTCCATCCTCGGCTGCCTCGAGCCTCCGACGGCGGGTGAGTACCGGCTTGCGGGCGAGGACGTCGCGGGCTTCGACGAGCGCAAGGCCGCACGAGTACGACGCGAGCGCATCGGGTTCGTCTTCCAGAGCTTCAATCTCTTGGCGCGTCAGACCGCCCTGCAGAACGTGGAGCTCCCCCTCGTGTACGCGCGGGTTCCGCGGGCCGAGCGGCTCGAGCGTGCCCGGGAGGCGCTGGCTGGTGTGGGTCTGCTCGCCCGTGCCCAGCACCTGCCGAGCCAGCTCTCCGGCGGGGAGCAACAGCGGGTGGCGGTGGCGCGCGCGGTCGTCGTCGAGCCTCGCGTCGTGCTGGCCGACGAGCCGACGGGCAACCTGGACTCGCAAAGCGCGGAAGAGGTGCTGGACGTCATGTCCGCGGTGCACGGGAACGGGGCGACCATCGTTCTCGTGACCCACTCCCGCGAGGTTGCGGAGCGGGGCACCCGGATCGTCCACATGCTCGACGGCCGCATCGACACCGAGGAGGAGCTCTTCGTACTGCCCCGCCAGGACGTCGCCCCCCGGAAGCAGAGGACGGCGAGATGACCCTGGCAGAGCATGTCCGCCTGGCGATGCAGGCATTGCGCACCAACTGGCTGCGCGGGGTTCTCACCGCCCTCGGCGTCATCATCGGCGTCGGGTCACTTGTGGCACTGACGGCGATCAGCGCGGGCGCCCGGGCCGGAGTGGAGGCCGACCTGCAGCGGCTGGGGCCGAACATCATCATCCTCGACGGCGAGTTCGTCATCCAGCCCGACGGCACCGAGTCGGAGACCGACCGCACGCTCACGCAGGCCGACCTCGACGCCGTCGCGGAGCTGCCGGGTGTGACGGGCGTCGCCCCCATCCAGGGCGTCGAGGGGCTCGTCGTGTCCTCGGGCCGAGTGCAGGCCAGTCCCATCCTGTCTGGGATCACGCCGCTCTATCAGGACATGCACAACTACTCCGCGGCCGAAGGCCGCCTGCTGACCGAGGCCGACGAGCGGGGCGGTCGCCAGGTGATCGTGATAGGGGAGCGACCGGCCGGGCGGCTGTTCCCCGACTCGAGCCCGATCGGCCGCACGATCCGCGTCCTCGACCGCGAGTTCACCGTGGTGGGTGTCTTCGAACCCAAGGGCAGCCTCGGCGACGAGAGCCTCGACAACCAGGCATTCGTGCCGCTGACCGTCGCGAAGCGAGTGCTGTTCGGAGGCGAGAAGGTGCGCTCGGCGTCGGTTCAGGTCGAGAGCCAGACCCTGGTGCCCAAGACCATGGACGCGATCGACGATCTGCTCTTCGAGCGGCACCGCATCCTGCCCGGCCGTGGCGAGGACTTCGGCACCGAGGACCAGACCGAGATCATCACCACCGCCCAGGCCGCGACGTCGACGTTCGAGACCTTGACTCTCGCGCTCGGCGCGATCGCGTTGATCGTCGGCGGCATCGGCATCATGAACATCATGCTGGTGTCCGTGACCGAGCGCACGCGGGAGATCGGCATCCGCAAGGCGGTCGGTGCGGAGCCCGGTCACATCCAGGGCCAGTTCCTCATCGAGGCGCTCGCGCTGTGCGCCATCGGCGGCCTCATCGGCCTGGGAGTCGGCGTGGGTAGCGCTCGAGTCATCAGCGACCTCGCGGGGTGGGAGACCCTGATCGACCCGGTCTCGTTGCTGGTCGCGCTGAGCACGGCCTTCGGCGTCGGGCTGATCTTCGGCTTCTACCCGGCAAGGCGGGCGGCACGGATGCCGGCCGCCGTGGCGATGCGCACCGAGTAGAACCGGGACGAGGTTCCTCACACACGTGACCGAGACAGTCCGGACGGCGTAGCGTGTGCGCTCTACGGGGCGTCCCCGAGGTGCCCGCGCCATCCCTCAGCGAGGAGGCCCAGCATGAGCGTCAACGTCCCGGGCAGTGACCAGCGCACCGACCTGCGCGTGGTGCACGACGAGACGCCCGGGCGGGGGCCGGAGCAGGCGCTGGGGCTGCTCGAGAACGCACGCCGGGTGGCCGACGCCACCGTCGCCGAGGCTCGTGACGAGGCCGAGCGACTGCTCGCAGCGGCCCGCGAACGCGCCGCTCAGGTGCAACGCGACGCGCGCGAGCTCGGGCAGCGGCTGCGCTCCGACGCCGAACGCGAGAGCGCCCAGGCCCGCCACCAGGCCTTCGGCGAGGCGGAGCGGATCGTCGCCGACGCGCGGGCCCAGGTCAGTGACCTCGAGGGGTCGATCTCTGGCCTGCGGTCGGAGCGGGACCAGGCGGCCATGGCCGCCCGTCAGCTGCGCGACCGGCTCAGCGCCGCGATCGACCAGCACCACGGCGGCGAGGAAGGCAGCGCGATGGACGGCGAGCAGCTCGAGGGTCGTCACCACCAGGGCTGAGCCAGCCGTCGCCGGCGGGGTTTGCCGCCGACCATTGCAAATGAGCGGAGCCCAGAGGCTTGACGGCATCTGTGTGACAGGTGTTATCTAGCGGGGCTGTTGTGAATGTGCAGCGGTGCGCTGATGCGTGCCCGACCCGGACTCGGAGACTCCCGGCGGCTCATGCCGAGCACGACCGCCGGTGCGGCGGGAGGAGGCTGCGCATGGCGGCCTCTTTCACGCGTACGACGGCTCTGGTTGCTGTCGCGGTTCTCTCGCTGCTGGCGCCCCAGCCGGCGACCGCCGACCCGACCGACCGGTTCCCGGGCGCGGCCGACGTCGAGCGCAGCCGGGAATCGGTTGCTACCACCG
>JBOGDX010000369.1:0-3782 GCA_050743225.1 Actinomycetes bacterium
CTGCGACGTACGCCACGAACGCGGGCGGTGCGAGGTGGCGCGGCGACAGCGACCGCGGGTGCAGCGCGGCGACGTCGGCCTTGCCCCGGCCGTAGCGGTAGTACTGCCGGGCCAGGTCGCGGGTGGACTGGCGGGTCTGCCAGTCGATGCGCAGCATCGGGTCGAACAGCAGCGCCCCGCCCGCCTTGCGGAGCCGGTAGTCGAACTCGTAGTCCTCGTTGGCGGTGAGCCGCTCGTCCCAGCCGCCGATGGCCCGGGCGCGCTCCACGGAGTAGGCCCCGAAGGGCACGTGGTCGACCTCGCAGGCCGTGGTCCCGTGGTGGTAGGTCGAGTTGCCGACGCCGAAGCGGCTGGCCATGACGGCCGAGATGGCCCGGCCTGCGGGCGTACGGCCCACGCCGTCCTTGCGTCCCCCGACCCCGGCCCAACGCCCCTCGCGCAGCCGGGCGGTCGCCCGGTCCACGTAGTCGGCCGGGATGGTGGAGTGGCCGTCGACGCGCACCAGCCAGGTGCCGCGCGCGGCGGCCAGCCCGACGTTGAGGGCGGCTGGGATGCTGCGCCGCTCGACGACGCAGACCTCGACCCGCGGGTCCCGGCGGCGCAGCGCGTCGAGGAGCTGGAGGGTGCCGTCGGTGGAGCAGCCGTCGACGACGACGACCTGCAGGTTGCGGTAGGTCTGGGCGAGCACCGACTCCAGGCAGGGGCCGATCGACGCCTCCTCGTTGCGGCAGGGAACCAGGACGGTCACCAGCTCCTGCCCGGCGGCGTTGCCGGCGGCGGCCTCGTCTGGCTCGCCGTCCTGAGACTTGCGTCGTGCGCTCACCCGCCACCTGCCCGGGTCACCTGAGCGACGGTCCGGAGGATGATCTTGATGTCGAGCCAGAGGGACCAGTTCTCGATGTAGTAGTTGTCGAACCGCGCCCGGTCCTCGATCGAGGTGTCCCCCCGCAGGCCGTGGACCTGGGCCCAACCGGTGAGGCCGGCCGGCACCCGGTGCCGGGCCATGTACCGCGGGAACCGGTCGGTGAACTGGGCCACGAAGAACGGCCGCTCCGGGCGCGGGCCGACGATGCTCATGTCGCCGCGCAGGATGTTGAACAGCTGCGGCAGCTCGTCCAGGGAGGTCGCGCGCAGGAACCGGCCCACCGCGGTGAGCCGGAGATCGGTGGCGATGCTCCAGTTCGACGACGCCTCGGTCTCGTCGACGGGGGTGAGCGAGCGGAACTTCAGCAGCATGAACTCGCGCCCGTCCAGACCCACCCGGCGCTGGCGGAACAGGACCGGCCCGATCCGCAGCCGGACCGCGGCGGCGATGGCGATCAGGACGGGGGCCATCGCGACGATCGCCAGGGCCGACGTGATCACGTCGAACGCCCGCTTGAAGCCCCAGGTCCAGGAGCGGAACGGGGCCCGCCGGAGCCGCCGGAGCGGCAGCGACCAGATGAGCTCGGCGTCGGGGGTGCTGGCCTCCAGCTCGTAGAGCCGGGGAACGTAGAAGATCTCGCAGGCATACCTGTCGCAGGTGCGCAGGATGTCGACGAAAGCCTCCTCGCGGTCGGCACTGAAGGCCACGACGACGTCGCGGATTCCGTACTCACGCAGGACGGTCGTCAGCTGCGACGCGTCACCCAGCACGGGCAGTGACCGCTGCTCGGAGGTCAGCAGCGGGTCGCCGTCGAGGAAGCCGACCGGGCGCAGGCCGTGCTCGGGGTGGGCCTGGAGGACGTCCACGACCCAGCCGCCCACCCGGCCGGCGCCGACGACCAGCGCCGGGTGGGCGACGTACCCGGCCGCGCGGAGCCGTCGCACCGCGGCGTAGCCGACCGCGCGGCCGGCCACCGCCAGCAGCGCGAACAGCAGCGCGGTGTGCAGGATCTTCTGCCCCACGTTGGCGCCGGCGACGATGCGCAGCGAGGTCACGACCGCGCCGATGACCAGTGCCCGACCGACGACGGAGGGGATCTCGTCGAGGACGGACAGGGACAGCTTCGAGGCGTAGAGCCGGCCGGCCGCGTTCAGCGCGAGGATCCCGAACAGGAGCGCGAAGTAGCCGACGTGGAACTTGCCGATCGTCGCGGTGGCGATCGCCCACGCGCCGACGTCGATGGCCACCAGAAGATGGACAACCCCGAGTCCCCGCAGGTCGACGGTCCTTCGCCGGGCCGACGCGGACCGCTTCCCGATGTCGAGGATCTGGGCGCTCGAGTCGTCGCTGGCGCCCTCGGGTGTCGACCACCCGGTGATGTGCGTCGTCATCCCCCCACCCCCCAGCACGACCTGAGCCTCTCGACCGGGTGTCGAGCGGCACGCAGGCGTGCGGTGTTTGCCCAGCGTTTGCATTCAAGTCAGCCGAGCCGGGTTCGTGAAGCCCCCGGAGGACACCAATCCCGCCCTGCGCCCGAAAGGACGACTTCACGACGTCGAAAAGTGGAGGGGGAAACAGCAGCCGATGCCGACATGTCTGGCTTTGCGGGCACCCGGGTGGCTCACGGTCGAGCGTCCGGAAATGCGGTGACAGCGGGCGACTTCGACCAGTCTCGGGTCAGCGGGGTCAGCGGGGTCAGCCGACCCGGCGGCGGGCGTGCTTGCCGGTGGGGGCGGGCATCATCGGCAGCGAGACCGACGACTCGGTGAACCAAGCCTGCGCGGTGGCCGCGCTCCTGCGCACCCGGGCCCGGCCGTGCACGTAGGCACCCACGGCCACGCATCCCGCGGCCACCACGGCCGCCACAACGAGCCAAGCCGTCGGCAGGCCGGCCGGCCCGTCGCTGCCGATGCCGTCCACCCGGACGCGGACCGGGTCGGACAGCGGCGACGCGTGCCCGGCGCGGTTCTGCACCCGGACCGCGTACGTGTACGTGGAGGCGTCATCGGGAGTGTCGAGGAACGTGGTCTGGGTCGTCGAGCCGATCCTGACGTCGTCGCGGAAGATCGTGTAGCGCGCCTCGGCCGGGTCGCTCGCCGGCGTCCACTGCGTGAGCTCGGACGACGGCTCCCAGGTCAGGCGAACCGCGTCGCCGTGGACGGCGGCCGACGCGAGGGTCGGCGCCGGCGGTGCGGCCCTGCCCTCGTCGCACCCGCTCCGATCCGGGTCGGCCGGGGCGTTGACGGCCATCTCGGCGTGCCCGTACTCCCTCCCCGCCGAGTCGCTGGCGAGCAGCACGATGCCGCAGACCGAGTCCACCATCTGGGCCGGGACCGTCGGGTCGGTGTAGACCGTGGGCGACCCGCCGAGCACGACGGTGCCCGGGCCGGGCCGGAACGCCAGGTCGTCGAGCTGAGCGGTCTTGAGCACGACGCTGCCCGACACGCGGCCGAAGGCGTAGACCGTGCCGGCCGTGTCGACGGAGAGGACCGGGCGGGTCCAGTGGTCGTCGACGGTCGCCACCTGATGGGTGGACCATGCGTCCGGGCCGTTACGGCGGAGCACGAACACGAGCGGGCGGTCACCGTCCGCGCCGCGGTCGTCCAGTGATGTCTTGACCACCACGAGGGGGATGTCTCGCTGCTCGGCCCGCACCACCTGCGCGCTGATGTGGTCGTCCGCCAGCCCCGTGCCGGACAGTGGCGCCTCGCTGGTCCACACATGGTCGGGATCGGCGTCCCGGTGCAGCGCGAAGTGGAACCGGTCACGCCGCTGGTCGGACCAGAACACGCCGATGCTCTCGTCGAACGCGACCACCTCGACGATCTCGCCCTGGTCGACCGAGATGCCCCCCACCGGAGGCGCCGCCGGCGATGTCCACCGGGAACGGGACTCCGTCGAGTGGGCGACCCGGACG
>JBOGDX010000370.1:0-3768 GCA_050743225.1 Actinomycetes bacterium
GGGGCGCCGAACGACTCGGCGAGAGCGACGTACCAGGCGTCGTACGCCGTCAGGTTCTCCCTGAGCTCCCAGACCCGCTGCGCGACAAGCGCGTAAGGGAACAGCGACACCTGCAGCGACCGCAGCTCGGCATGCGCGAGCGACGCGACATCGCCCGACACCTCACCCGCCCGGGCAAGGCGACGAAGGACGTTAACCACCTCCACTGGCATCAGGTGAGGCGCGGACAACGGCGCAGACACGAGTTGCGACTCCGCCCAGGTCCCCGCCGGCCCGGTGTCCACCAGCGCGGCGACCACGACCGAGGCGTCGACGACCAGGGTCACCGCCGATCCGCGTCGCGGTGCTCGAGGATCTGCTCAGGCACCAACGACCCCCCGGTGGCCGACTTCCGCGCCCGGATCCTCGCCATGAGCACCTCCGGGTCGGGCTGCTGCGAGTGCTGCACGAGAAGTGCCCGGACGTACTCCTGCAGCGACCGCCCGGTGGCCGCGGCCCGCGCGGCCAGCTCCTCGCTTGTCTCGTCGGGGATGTCACGCACGGTGATCGACTTCGGCATACATGCATAGTGCTGCTCAGACATGTGTTTTGCAACTCCCGCTAACAAGCTCCGGCCAGCGACTCGAACGGCCCACGGGCGTGCGCCGGGAGGCAGGCAGCGAGACGCGCCCAGGCCGCGCAGTGCGCGGGATCGGCGTAGCGGCGGGCGGCCTCCCGACGTACCTCGGGCCAGGTCAACGCGATCCCCGCATGCTGGGCGACCATCTCGACGCTGCCCGCGATCTCCCGGGACGCGATCTCCAGTGCGAGCTCCAGGACGCACAAGTGATCGGCGGTCGCGCGAGACAACCCCTCCGCCATCAGCTCCTGCGTGCGCGGCGCCGGCGTCGAGTCGTCGAGGTCACGCCACGCGACGTCATCGTGAAGGCTGCCGCCGGAGGCGAGCGACGTCGAGGCCGCGAGCCAACCGGGCCGCGGCGGCAAGGCCCCCGCTGTGATGGCCACGAACAGATCCTCCAGCCGCTCCTGCCACCCACCGTTCCGGCGCAGGGTGCGAGCGAGCCGTCGACCGGCGAGCTCCCCAACGACAATCGGCCGGGACGCGAACACGGTGCCGTCCGACCCAGCCGGCACGACCCGGCCGAGAACCCACTCGTCTCTGCAGGTGCCCATCGCCTCCCCGGTGTGAATCACCGGGACCTCGCCGCCCGACACCTCGTCGGCGAACATGACCCGGTCACCAGCCAGGCCACCCAGCCGTCCCACCGTGGGAGCCCCAGAACCCCAGGACCGCGCACACGCGGCGCGCTCGAGCACCACCGCGCCAGCACGGACGTCCAGGTAGTCGTCGAGCACCCCGAGGTCGAACACCACGATGTCCTGGACGAGGCCGTCGCTGGCGGCGAGGGCGGTGCCGGCGTGCCGGTCGAAGGGCTTCTGCTCGCGGTACGTCGCCACGTAGACGGCCAGCACTGCCTCGGCCACGCGCGGATCCTCGGACGCCAGCGCCCACCGGTAAGCCGCACCGAGCACAGACCTCCCCCACAGCCAGCCCGGCGCCTCGTCGCCGAAGCGCACCATCTCTGCCAGGTGGCGCTCGTGGGCGTTCCCTACCACCCGGGCCGTCCTGCGCAGTGCGCGCAGCGCGCCGACCAGGTCGCCTTCGGCCTCGAGATCCATGACCCGCCGCTTGTCAGCGCGGTCCTGTTCGGTGAAGAACGTTTCGATGTCAGCGACGGGAACGGAGTAGACCGGGTCAGGCCGGGACCGACTTCGGCGGTGGTGCTTCTTCGACATGGGGCTCACGATGGCCCCGCACGGCAGGACGCCGGCCCAAGGCACAGCAACCTGTGGATAGGTCAGCCCACGTCGTGCGCTGTGGACAACCGGTCACCGCGAGGCCTCGGTGTAGCTACCATTGACGTGTAATGTAGCTACCTGGAGGATGCCATGCAGGTCGGAGTCCGAGAGCTCAAGAACAATCTCAGCCGGTACCTGGCGCGGGTCACCGCGGGCGACGAGGTCGTGGTCACCGACCGCGGTCGGCCGATCGCCAGGATCTCCCCGCTGACCGCCAAGAGCACCCTCGACCGGCTGGTCGCCGAGGGCGTCATCACGCCGGCCCCAGAAGCAAAGCGCCGGGCGCCTAGGTCGCGGATCCAGGCACGGCGACCGGTCAGCGACCTCGTGGCCGACCAGCGGCGTTGATCGGCTACTTCGACACCTCGGCGCTGCTGCCGCTCCTGGTTCAGGAGCCGGGCTCGGTGCGGGCGTCCCGGCTGTGGGATGAGGCCGACCGCGTCGTGTCGGTTCGCCTTGCGTACGCGGAGGGCCGAGCGGCCCTCGCAATGGCCGCGCGGACCGGCCGGATCGGGCCAACGTCACTGCGCCGGGCGGTTCGGGGGCTGGAGCGCCTCTACCGGCAGATCGACTTCGTCGAGGTCAATGACGCGGTCGTACGGCGGGCCGGTGCCCTGGCCGAAGCCCACGCGCTTCGCGGCTACGACGCCGTCCACCTCGCAGCCGCTGAGGAAGTCGCGGCCGACCAGATGGTGCTCGTGGCAGGTGACCGCGCGCTGTGCCGCGCGGCAGAGGCGGTGGGCCTGGCCGTCGGAAGGGTCTGAGTCAAGCCCGGTGGGATGGCGGACCAGGCGGTACCCACGCCGTCATCGGTCTGCCGGGCAGGCCGGGCCGACGGGCGCGAGTGCACCGAGCCCGGCCATCGCCGGCGGGCCGTTGTGCGGGCCGGCGTCCTCGGCGGTCACCCGCGGGAGGAGCCGGTCGAGCCAACTCGGCAGCCACCAGTTGGCGCGGCCCAACAGCGCCATGCTCGCCGGCACCACCACCATGCGCACGACGGTGGCGTCGAGCGCGATGGCGGTCGCGAGCCCGAGGCCGAGCATCTTGACCGACGGTGACGGGTTGGCGACGAAGCTCAGGAAGACCGCGACCATGATCAGCGCAGCGGAGGTGATGACGCGTCCGGTCGCGGCCAGGCCGCGCGCGACGGACTCGGCGTTGTCACCCGTTTTGGCGTACTCCTCGCGGATACGCGAGAGCAGAAACACCTCATAGTCCATCGACAGGCCGAACAGGATGGCGAACATGATGATCGGGATGGGCGAGGTGATCAGGATCGGACCCTCGAGGCCGAAGAGGTCACCGAGCCAGCCCCACTGGAAGACCGCGACCAGCACACCGTAGGCGCCGCCGACCGACAGGAGGTTCATCAACGCCGCCTTGAGCGGCACCACGACCGACCGGAACACCAGCATCAGCAGCAGGAACGACGCCGCCAGGATCGCGGCGACGAAGACAGGCAGGGTGTCGGCGAGCTGGTCGTTGAGGTCGTCGGTCATCGCCGTGATGCCGGACACGTAGACGCCGGCGGGCACGAGGTCGCGGACCCGGTCGATCGTCCGGGACGTGGCCGGCTCCGCCGGCCCGGTTGCGGGGATCGTCGGCAGCACAACGGCGGAGCCGTCGGGGGCAAACCGCGGCTCACCCACCGCGGCGATGCCGGGCTCGGCGGCGATCCGCTCGCCCAGCGTTGTGATGTCCCCGGCGGGGAGCCCCTGCGTCCTCAGGTCGGCGACGACCAGCAGCGGTCCGTTGACCCCCGGGCCGAAGCCCTCGGCCAGTAGGTCGTACGCCCGACGGTGGGTAGTCGTTGTCGGGTCGTCCCCGGCGTCCGGGAAGGCGAGCTGGATGTGCAGCACCGGTGCGGCGAGGACGAGCAGCGCCGCCGTCGCGGCGAGCAGGTAGGGC
>JBOGDX010000371.1:0-3745 GCA_050743225.1 Actinomycetes bacterium
GCGAGCGTCAGCCGCAGCGATGGGCCCGCGAGTCGCGGGTGCTGCGACTGGAAGCGACCGGACGGGCCCTCGAACGACCGGGGCACCTGTCACAGCGGTCCCACGCGGCCGAGCCACCAGGATCGCCTGCGACGACGCGCGGGCCGCTCCCGTTCGTGATCGGCCGCCGGGCCCGCCGTCGCCGCTAGCCTGGCTTCTCGTGAGTGGCGCGCAGACACGGGTCTTCATCGCGCGCCTGGCCGGCACCCCGCTGTTCGACCCGATCGGGGACCAGGTCGGGCGGGTGCGTGACGTCGTGGCGACCCTACGGGTCGGACGCGAGGAGCCTCGGGTGCTCGGCCTGGTGGTCGAGGTGCCGGGTCGTCGCCGCATCTTCGTCCCGATGACCAGGGTCACCTCAATCGACGCCGGCCAGGTGATCACGACCGGCCTGGTGAACTTGCGCCGGTTCCAGCAGCGCCCGACGGAGACCCTCGTCCTGGGCGAGATGCTCGACCGCACGGTGACCCTGGTCGAGGACGGCTCACCGGCCGTCGTCGAGGACGTCGGCATGGAGCAGCAGCGCACCCGGGACTGGGAGATCACCCGGGTCTTCGTCCGCAGGCCCGGGAAGGGCCTGCGGCGTCGCGGGGAGGCGATGACGCTCGAGTGGGTCGACGTGACCGGCTTCGCCGGCGACCAGGAGGGCCAGGGGGCCGCCAACCTGCTCGCGACGTTCGACAAGCTCAACGTGGCCGACCTCGCGACGGTGCTGCACGAGCTGTCCGCCAAGCGCCGGCTCGAGGTTGCTGCCGCGCTCGACGACGAGAAGCTTGCCGACGTCCTCGAAGAGCTGCCGGAGGACGACCAGGTCGAGATCCTCGGCAAGCTCGAGGAGGAGCGGGCCGCCGACGTCCTCGAAGCCATGCAGCCCGACGACGCGGCCGACCTGCTGTCCGAGCTGCCGTCCGCCGAGGCCGAGAAGCTCCTCGAGCTGATGGAGCCGGACGAGGCGGCCCCGCTGCGCCGCCTGCTGACGTACTCCGACGACACCGCCGGCGGGCTGATGACCACGGAGCCGGTGGTGCTGCCGCCGGACGCGACCGTGGCCGAGGCGCTCGCGCGCGTACGTCAGCCAGAGCTGTCCCCCGCCCTGGCCGCCCAGGTCTACGTCTGCCGGCCACCGCTCGAGACGCCGACCGGCCGCTTCATCGGCATCGCGCACATCCAGCGGCTGCTGCGGGAGCCACCATCGGCTCTCGTCAGCGGGGTCGTGGACAGCGGGATCGAGCCGTTGCAGCCCGACGTACCGCTGGGTGAGGTGACACATCACCTGGCGACGTACAACCTCGTCGCGGTGCCGGTGGTCGACGACGACGACCACCTGCTTGGTGCCGTGACTGTCGACGACGTGCTGGACCACCTGCTCCCCGACGACTGGCGGGCCCGCGACCGGGCTCAGCTCGCCACGACACCCGACGGGGCCCCGGAGGTGGACGGTGGCGCGTGAGTCGCGGCGCACCACCCGGCTGGACCAGCCGCGCGAGGTGCGGCGGGCCATCGTCCCGACCCCGACCTACGACCCCGAGGCGTTCGGCCGGCTGAGCGAGCGCATCGCGAGGTTCATCGGCACCGGCCGGTTCCTGGTCTACATGACCGTCTTCGTGATCGTGTGGCTCATCTGGAACGTGCTGGCCGAGACGCTGATCTTCGACGACTACCCGTTCGTGTTCCTGACGCTGATGCTGTCGCTACAGGCGTCGTACGCTGCCCCGCTGATCCTGCTCGCGCAGAACCGGCAGGCCGACCGGGACCGGGTGCAGTACGAGCAGGACAGGGCCCGGGCAGAACGCAACATCGCGGACACCGACTACCTCACCCGTGAGCTGGCGTCGCTGCGGATGGCGGTGGGTGACGTCGCCACCCGGGACTTCCTGCGCTCCGAGCTCCGCCAGCTCCTCGACGAGCTGGACGACCGTCGGGAAGGGACCGGCCTCGGCGAGCCGCTGGGCGACCGGGCGCGCGACCAACGCTGAAGTCGGGCGGCTGCGGCGCCGACCATGCAGGGGTGACCCACTCAGCCCTCAGACCCGACGACCCCGACGCCGCTGGCGAGGAGGTCACCTGGGACGACCAGGGCCGGAGTCGCCTCGGCGACGTCCTGGTCGCCGCAGGCGTGATCACCGACGTCGGCCTGGCCGACGCGCTGGAGTCCCAGCGGTCGGTGATCGGCGCCCGTCGACGGCTGGGGCACGTGCTGGTCGACCTCGGCCTGGCCTCCGAGCGGCAGATCGCGGTGGCGCTCGGCGAGCAGCTGCGGCTTGAGGTGATCGACCTCAACCGGGTTGCGCTCTCCGCCGAGTGCGTCCGGCTGCTCCCCCGCGGCGTCGCCCAGCGACTGGGGATCCTCGTCATCGCCCGAGAGGGCAACCGACTGTCCGTCGCGGCAAGCGACCCGACCGACGTGGTCGCCCTCGACGACGTACGCCTCCACACCGGGGTCACCGACCTGACCGTGCTGGTGGCCACCGAGTCGCAGGTCCGCGACCACCTCGTCCGGGTGTGGTCACTCTCCGAGGACTCCTCGGACATGTCCACGTTCTTCGACGAGACGGACGTCCGCCCTCCCGACACCGACGACGCGGCGGGGGTCGACGACGCGCCTACGGTGCGCCTGGTCAACATGGTGCTGGCCGACGCGGTGCGCGCCGGTGCAAGTGACATCCATGTGGAACCCCAGCGCGACTCGCTGCGGATCCGCTACCGGGTGGACGGCGTCCTACGCGACGTCATGAGCGCGCCGCGCAGCGCTATGGCATCGGTGACCAGCCGGCTGAAGATCGTGTCCGGGCTGGACATCGCCGAGCGACGGCTCCCCCAGGACGGGCGGACCCGCTTCACCGTCGACGGGATGTCGGTCGACGCCCGGCTGAGCACGATGCCCTCGGTGCACGGAGAGAAGGTCGTGGTCCGGCTGCTCACCCGCTCGGACCAGGCCCCCGCACTGGACGCGCTCGGGCTCGACGACGAGCAGCTGGCCGACCTGCGGCACGCGGTGACGACCCCGCAGGGCCTGATCCTGATCACCGGCCCCACCGGCTCGGGCAAGACGAACACCCTCTACGCCGCCCTGTCCGAGATCCACACTCCGGAACGCAACATCGTCACGCTCGAGGACCCTGTCGAGGTGCAGCTACCGGGAATCACTCAGGTGCAGGTCTACGAGCGCACCGGGCTGACCTTCAGCCGCGGACTGCGCGCCGTGCTGCGGCAGGATCCCGACGTGATCCTGGTCGGCGAGGCGAGGGACGGCGAGACGGCCGACCTGGCGATCCGCGCGTCGCTCACCGGCCATCTCGTCCTGACGACGCTGCACACCAACAGCGCCGTGTCGGCCGTCACCCGGTTGGTGGACATGGGTGTCGAGCCCTTCATGGTCGGCTCGTCGCTGACAGCGGTGGTAGCCCAACGGCTCGTACGACGACCGTGCAAGGGATGCCTCGTTGCCGACGAGCCCGACCCGGCGCTCCTGCAGTCGCTCGGCGTCGATGCGGGAACCCTGGACACGACAGCGGCGGTCCGAGGCACCGGCTGTGCCGAGTGCGGGCAGTCCGGCTACCGCGGACGGGTCGGCGTCTTCGAGGTGCTGCTCGTCGACCGGGCCCTGCGTCGGCTGCTCGCTGCCGATCCCACAGAACGGGCACTGAAGGCCGCGACGGCCGGGGTGCGGACCGTGCGCGACGCGGCGATCAGCGCGGCCCTGGCG